>NZ_JAAHHU010000001.1:0-151134 GCF_010672095.1 Moorena sp. SIO3I6
TTTGCGAGGGTTGGTCTTTCACCAACATGGTTACCAAGTTATCAAGGTTTAATACCTTGTGACTAATCCCCCTTTTACCCTTATTGGGTTAGGTTTCTAGTCAACGAATCGCACATGCTTTACTGGTGTAAGATTCTTCCTGTTCGATCATTTCGATGCCATATCGTTGACAGAGGCTTTCCAGCTTGTCCTTGAATGTATATATCGGAATCTGGGTGAACTTTTGATTGTTTCGTTTCCCTAGATTGACCTTTTGTTTTAGGTCGGGGTTGTAACCAATAACAATCTTGCTGATCTTATTATTTATGCACCAATCTACAACATACCGAGCTGCTTTGTTAGTGAAATCTCTGACTTTGTGATTCCGCTTTCTTAGTAACTTAGCCTGTCGATTCGTCAAGGGTTTAATGCCTTGTAAGTCTTTGATAGACTGAAGTTTGGAGTTGCGTTTATTGTACTGATTGTCAGACTTTATTCGCTTACCATCAATAATGAACGACTTTTGAGTAGTACTGACACATGTGGCAAAATTATCAAGTCCTAAGTCGATACCTAAGATTTCGCCAGTCTGTTCGACCTGTTCTTCAGATTCATCCTCGTAACAATAACAAACATCAAAGTATCTTGCCCCATACTTAGGGATAATACGGATTTCTTTGACTGTTTTAGTTCTAAGTCTTTCAGGAACAGCAAACTGAACTGCCCCATGCTCTCGTTTGAATTTACAAGACATTGGAACAGTGAACAGCCAGTCTTTTCCTGGTAATTTTTCCCAGTCACGCTTCCTGATCGGGATAACTAAGAGAAAATGTCCATCTTTTGGGAGGTACTGTGGAAGTCTAATCTTTTCCTGATACCCTCCACTAGACTTAAGCTTTAACAACCCGAAGAAAGACTTGAAAGACCTATCAACAATCTTCAATGTTTGTTGCGCAATATCCGTCGGCAACAGTTTATAATTATCATTTTCTTTGGAATGATAATAATTCCTTTCGTATCGCAAATGTTTACGTTCTTGAAAGAAATACTGACGGACATTGTAGAGTCCCACGTTGAACATGTTCTTGCTCAAGTGACACATCTGCTTGAGAGCTAATATCTGCTGTTCGTCTAAACGCAGGTTATTAACTTGAGTTAGCATCCAGTCCTCCGCTAACAACATAGTTATTCTAGAGGAAATATTTAAAAAGTGCAAGTAATCTAGTCTCCAATTTCCAAGGGGCTGTGTGGGTCACCTGCGTCCGCACTTTATACGCCCCGTCTCCCGCTAACCCTACTGGTATAACGGGAGTCCCCTTGGAGTTTTTGATGGATAGTTGAACTGTCCCCCGCGTTCAGCCAGCATCGCGGTTTTCAGCCGTTAGAGTTGTGATTATTAACGTCTAGTTAAAACGAGTTCAGATAACCGTAACAAATAACACTAAATTGCTAACTGGTTATTAGGAATTTTTTAGTTGTCATTCCCTATTACTCATTACCTACACTACGAGATTACCTAGACCAGTATATAGCAGGAAACAAAAAAAAGTTAATTTTCACAGTTTTAGAATTTTTTGTTGTTATTTTACATAATACTATTTCGCTATATTTTTTTTATAAACAAACTTCTTTTGCAAACTTTTTACATTGTGATCATTAAATCTTCATATCTGTTTCATAAAAATGGCTAATAACTATAGGGATCAGTGTAGGAATTCTGAGAATTTTTGTCCCGAAGTTCCCTGTTCCCTGTTCCCTGTTCCCTGTTCCCTGTTCCCTGTTCCCTTTGCTATATAAAGCTATAGCAGTGCTCAATGGGGTGATGGGAGGGTATGAAATGATACCACAAGTCAGTGTAATTATTCCCGCCTATAATTGCGATCGCTATATTACTGAAGCAGTGGAAAGTGTGCTGAATCAAGAAGCCTGTTCCTATGAGGTAGTGGTAATTGATGATGGTTCAACAGACCAGACTCGATCAGTGTTGCAACCCTATAGCGGACGCATTCGTTACATTTATCAAGAAAACCAAGGAGTCTCCCTTGCCCGCAACCATGGCATTAAATTAGCCTTGGGTGAATTTGTCGCATTCCTCGATGCCGATGACTTTTTCCTGCCAGGTAAGTTAGCTGCCCAGTTAGCAGTTTTTGAAGCACAACCCCATCTGGGAATTGTCCATAGTGGTTGGTATCGTGTCGATTCCCAGGGTAAGCTACTGATGACAGTGCGTCCATGGGAGAAAGTACCAGAATTAAACTTAGAAAGTTGGCTACTGTGGAAGCCAGTTCTGCCTAGTGCGATGATGTTCAGTCGCCATTGGCTAGAGTCCGTTGGCGGGTTTGACCCCAGGTTTCCACCCGCTGAAGATACAGAAATAGTGTTACGGTTAGCCCTCAAGGGTTGTCCTGCCGCTTGGTTGCGTCAGGTAACCGTAGGCTATCGGCAGCATCACCAAAGTGCTATGCACAAAGGATTGCCTCAAGCTCGCTCCCTGTCGGCAGCCATTGACAACTTCTTCCAACAGGCTGATTTACCACAAGCAGTCCGTCTATTAGAAAATCAGGTGCGCTATGGAACCCTAGTATGGATTGCTTGGTATTTATATAATACAGGACATCCCAGGGAAATGATCAAGTATTTACAACAGGCTTGGGGCTATAGTCCTTATTTACCGATGGAGACAGTAGTACATTGGGCAGAGAATTTTGCCGAGTTTTCCAGGAATTGGGGCGGGGAGTTTGATGCTGATGGGTTGGGGAAGTCACCGGAGTGGCAGGAGTTGATGCAATGGGTGATGGCTCAGGCTAGAGAGACGATGTTGGTAGGTGGGTCTAGCTTGTACTAACTGAAACTACTGCATCAGTTGGTAATGGGTCATGGGTCATGGCTCGGGAGTAATTCTACTTAACTATTACTACTTAACTATTACTACTTAACTATTACCCATGAGCAACTGATGCTCCTGGACATTATATCAATTGCTTATATTGTGCTAGTTAAATGTGTATCAGCTTTGTAGCAATTGCGAAAAATCTTGCTACATAGTAATGACCCACTAAATCTCATCTATTAGAGTCGAACGAGGGATTCCTCCCTCGAACTCTCCTCCAGAACCGGACATGACTGTTCCCAATCATCCGGCTCCTCCTGGTGGCATTGGGATTGCCTACACTTTATGGGGATATTCCTCTCTTTGTTGCCAAGTTTTATTATGATGGCAATGAGAGTGGATGAGCTGTTTATTAGTTAGCTTATCACTACCTCCAGCTCTCTTAGGGATGATGTGGTCTATTTCAAATAAATCATCAGACATAAATCTGTGATTACACAGGGCACATCTCCCTTTCTGCCTTTTCAGGAGTTTATTCACAGTGGGTTTAATCCCATGATATTTGGCTAACCTTTCAGCCCAATAGAGCCAATCTCCATCATACGGGGATTTCCCTTCTTTCAGCCTTATCACCCTTTTTATGTGCGTGTCTTTATGATTTTGTAGGGTGTTTTGACCATCAGGTGTCCTGAATACCCAGCCTTCACCTTTATCTATCCACCAGTAATTAGCTATGGCTTCTTTTGCTCCAATATTTGGAGACCGATATTTAGCCCATCGCTCTAACTTTAGGAATAGTTTATTATCTAGTTGGCCAAATATTCTGGAACTTACCACCGAATTATATTGGTTAGTCCATCCAGTAATCTTTGAGTTTAAATCTCCGATTAGATTAGCTTGGTCTGAATTTCTATGGCGGCGGACAGTGTCCTTTAGGTTTCTAAGATGCTTATCTATGGCATCAAAGCTTGGTTTTATTAGGGTTTTAAATCCTAGTGGATTTCCCTTAGTGTCCTTTCCGCTATTTATCTCATTGACCTCATATTGTCGGACATTGAAACCGAGGTAATCGAATCCTGCTTTTACTCCCTTCCTCCCTAAGGTATGCGCTATAGAAGTTTTTGCCTCTTTTAGGTTTAGTCCGATTTCTTTTAGCCAATCCTGGATGACTCCCTTTGCTTCTAGTATCATCTCTTTACTCTTATGGAGAACTACAAAGTCATCCGCATATCTATGAACCAAAGGTGGTCTGAGATTTCTTTTTGGAGGGAGATTATACTTTTCAGCTAGATGCTGGTTTAGGTACCTTACCGGGTAAGTCTTGTTCATTAGCTGAGTTAACCCATGGAGGGCTATGTTAGCTAATAATGGTGAGATTACCCCCCCTTGGGGTGTGCCAGCGGGAGTTTCTATGAATCCTTCTTTTCCTAAGGCTCCAGCTTTTAACCAAGCTTTTAACTGTCTCCTCATTTGAGGATAAGTGTTTACCTTATTTAACAGTTTTTCATGGTCGATTCGGTCAAAGCACTTCTCTATGTCCGCATCCAGCACGTAGTAACTGTTCTGATTTATGTCAGAGTATATTGCTGCTATAGCGTCTTTTGTGCTTCTTCCGGGTCTAAAACCGTAGGAATTAGGTTCAAACTGTGCTTCCCACTCTGGTTCTAGAGCTAATTTGGCTAGTGCCTGTTTTGCTCTGTCTTCCATAGTAGGGATTCCCAGAGGTCTTTTTTCTTTCCTTCCGGGTTTCGGTATCATAATCCTTCTAACCGGCCTTGCCTTTCCATCCAGCTCTAGGGACTGGGCTAAGGCTAACCGTTCATTTGGTGAGAGGGATTTCTTACCATCTATTCCGGCAGTTTTTTTACCTCTGTTATCCTGGGTTACTTTCCTTACGGCTAATAACCGGGCAGATTTGGATTTGGTTAGTAGTTTTTGGAGCTTTCTAGCTTTAGCTCGCTCCCCATTCTGTGAGGCTTTATAGATACGCTTTTGCAGCTTGAACACTGCCCTCTCAATGGATTTCCATTTGAGGGAGTTCCAGTTATTCAGTTCCACCATCACAGGATTGTGTGTATTGGACATAACTGCTACTCGTGTTCTACTCTTGCCAAACTCAGGGGTGTCCGTCTGCATATCCTTGGGCTTTCCCCAAGGCTTTGGCTTCTGACACCGTCTCGCCAAGATAGCCCATGGGGCTGAATACCTACCCTTTTAGGGAGCAACTATCCTGGTTACTTCGTTCCGTATGACCATTGACTGACCGGGTTGGGTACTGGCTATACACCGGAAGATGCCCATTTCTGGGGAAGGATGTCGAAATGAACGAGGAAAAATCCATTTCCTTATCATCTTCGAGTCGATAAAGGACTTAAGTCATTGTGTCCTTTATCTTGGATTGACGATGCGTCAATCACCAGTTCGTTGTCTTACCCTTTCGGTCTCCCTAGCGGCATGGGTCTTAAATGACTTCGACTTGCCTCCGCGTTTATTCCTTGCACTCGACTCTTTGATGTTCATTCTCGGAGCCTAGGAATATGGAGTAACCTGACATCAAGGTTGTAGGAGTTTAACCTACATGAATCATACAGTTAAAGGGTTTTACCCCTTCGGGCAGTCCCCCGGTTTTATCCGGTTTATGCCCAACGAATCGCACTCCCATCTCTCCATTTCACAATTTTGCCATCTTGCCATCATCTGTAGGTGGAATCACTGAAATGCTTATGGTGATTACTTTCAAGGGTCAAACGTCAACAAAAGTTATACATAACATACAGAACTTAAACATTAACGCAAACCTGTTGGCAAACCGATAATTGCTACGCTGATTTCCAAGAAAAAAACCTAAACTATTATTTATGGTTTATAAATATATTTATCAGCTTCACGGTGAGCGGATTTTGAAAAATAAAATTAACCCCAAAAAAATATTAGTGATTAACATGACTTCAAGCTTAGTCTTGAATCTTTAATTTTTAAGTATTAAACTTTACCTATTTGGATTATTACCATCAGCTTGATTTATCAAAGATATAAGTCATACAACAACACCTAATAAAAATGATAACTTTATTTATTGTTAAAAATAAATTTTTGGCCGCCCACCCAACCAGTATTCCTTGGATTAATGACTCCTACAACTGTCAAGCAACGGGAAGAGCTTGGGAACAGGGAGACTGTTGGGACTATGAACATTATCGCAACTGGTGATGGCGGGATTAATTTTTAAAAGACTATAGGTAAGCATATGCGCTACGCGCACGCTGCTTGAGGTGCCGTCAGCCGTGAGCTAAAAGCTCACGCTACTTGAGGTGCCGTCAGCTGAATGCTTACGTTCCCAGATCCGCTGTTCCCTACTCCCTACTCCCTACTCCCTACTCCCTACTCCCTACTCCCTACTCCCTACTCCCTACTCCCTACTCCCTTAAAAAGGCTATATCTTGATCATGATAGTTTCCCCATTTCTCTATTATTTCCTGGGCAAGATGACTAGGGAATGAATGGTAACCGGGTTCCAATTTATTCGATAAAATTAAGTCAATCGCTATGTTATGGGCATAGAACACTGGATCGAGAGTCTGAACTGGAGTAGGTTCTGCTAAGGAAAAATTGATCGGAGCTTTTTTGAAAAGCACTTCTGCCTCTGAGAAGTTATCACCAAATTCATCTTCTGCGCCAATGTTGGCAAGATACTTACCACTAAAATCTTCCTTTTCTAAGTCATATTCCTTAGAGAGTACTCCATTAACTCCCGTACAGGTCACAACACAAAAAGCCTCCTTGAGTGCTGCCCTAATGCCATCCAGGTCGTCAGCTTGTAACCCTTTGATTCCTCTAGCTTTCAGCTGTTCCAAAATCTTAGGATTTTTCTCGACAACCACCAGCTCCTTGGTTAAGCCTAATAATTCATTAACGAGTCCTTTTCCAACTTTTCCACAACCAAAAATTATTAATTTTTTATCCACTAATGACTCGTTGGTTAACTGGTGGAAGGCTTTGACAAATGCCTTACTAGTGCCATAGAACGTTTCGATATTTTTTAAGGAACTGTCATCCACAGAAATTAAGGGATAGGGAATATCTAAGGATTGATAGATATCGTTATCGAGTTTAGTTAGCTCTACCACTCCCTGGCTAGGGGTGATTAGTGTGGGTAACTCTCCATAAAGATCTAAACAAATATCATAGTTATCCTCAAAATTACCTTCAAGATTAACCTCAACATTAGCACTGAGTAAAATTTCCACCGCTTCTGGGTTAGGCTTGATAAAATTAGGGCAAGACACGGTAAGCTCAGCACCAGCCAACAGCAAAGGTTCAACTTTAAAGACAGTTTCTATGGTCAAGTGGATATGATGTAATAGTCTTAATCCTTGATAAGGCTGATGCGATCGCATCTGTTGTCTCAGCTCAGCCATAAATGGCATAGCTTCAGAGCGGGGATGTTTTTGCCGTGCTTGTTCAAAGACCTTAAAATTAATCATTTATGATACACCCAATTAACGGTAGCGAAGTTGTTGACCCTTGATGACTAAACCCATTCTCATCGCGTTTCCAATTGGAGTGAATCGTTTTTGTTTCGTCATGGTTTGGGGATGATGACGCACGGTAGATAAACTCACGCTAAGCAGAGTCACAACAATTAGTGTAGCGCTTAAATTACGAGTAAAGGTTAAGTCAAACATTATCTGCGGATTTCCAACGGTCTCTACTTTCACAGTAGAAATCTCTTATGATTAGTTCCCCCAGTAATATGCAACTACCTTAATTGACTCTCTCGATAATGGTGAATCCCACCAATTCAATGGGTTGAGCAGTGTGGTTTAGCTAGACAATCTGCCCACTGGCACCATGGCAGAAAAATTCAATATCCTTGTTTATATTCGCACATTCAGGACTTTTGCACTTTTGCGTAAGTCCTACAGCAGATCTTTTGCTATTGGTATGGCGGTGCTCATATTAATGAAGTACATTCAATTTTCACAACCCCTGTCTTGATACAAAGCCCGAGTGGTTTGGGTTCTGACTCCCCATCTCCCCATCTCCCCATCTCCCCATCTCCCCACACCTCCCACACCTCCCACACCTCCCACACTTCCCTCTCTTTCCCTACTCCCTACTCCCTACCCAGCAATGTTGCCAATCAACCGTATCTCCTATTTGGAGCCATCTTATCTAGGGATTTCACTTTAGCAGCTCTTGGCTTGTCCAATTGACCGTGAGACTTACAGGACAAAGCACTGTGGGGTAGAACTCGTAAGATTTCGGTTAGGGTGGTTACCCCTTTGGTTACCTTTTCAATCGCTGCCTTCCGGAAGGAATAAAAACTGATTTTATCCAGGTAACGGTGCAACTGAGTCATAGTTCCCTCATAAATCAACTGGCGTACGGTATCATCTACATCCAGTAACTCCACAATAGCTTCCCGTCCTAAATAGCCGGAATTGTAGCACTTGGCGCAACCCTTTCCTTTGCGCCAACCTTTGAGATTAGCTTCCTCTGGCCTCAAACTCAGCTTCCGCAAATCCTCAGAAGTCGGGGTATAAGGTTCTTGACAGTGGGGACATACTTTGCGCACCAAACGCTGTGCCACTATTCCCAATAGGGCATCACTGATTAAACCCGGTTCCGGACCAATATCTTTAATACGAGGAATAGCACTAACTGCATCATTGGTGTGGAGAGTGGTCAATACTAAGTGACCGGTCAAAGCAGCTCGAATCCCTGTTTCAGCGGTTTCAGCATCCCGAATTTCCCCCACCATAATGATGTCCGGGTCTTGGCGTAAAATTGCCCTCATCCCTGCCGCAAAGGTCATCCCCGCTGCCTCATTCACTTGGGTCTGGGTAATCCGAGGTAAGACATACTCCACTGGGTCTTCCACCGTTACTACATTCACATGTTCTGTGGCTAACCCTTGCAGGGAATTATATAGCGTACTAGTTTTACCAGAACCAGTCGGACCGGTGATAATAACCATTCCTTGGGGTTGCTGCAACCAACCTTTATAGATTTTAAGCTCTTCGTCAGAAAAGCCTAACTCTTCCAAGCCAGAAAAGGGGTTTTCTCTTGGTAATAAGCGAATCACTGCTTTCTCTCCCCCCACACAAGGGAGGGTACTCACCCGCAGATCTAACCCAAGTTCTGCCTCCTCCCCAGTAGCATAGTTTTCCCCAATCCGACCATCTTGAGGACGGCGGCTTTCAGCAATGTCCATATCAGACATGACTTTGAGAGCAACCACCACTGCTCGTCCCAAGTCTGACGGTAAGGTAGTTATATCCCTAAGAATCCCGTCAATGCGATAGCGGACTCTTAAGCCATCAGTCATCGGTTCCAGGTGAATATCACTGGCGCGGTTACGCAGAGCTCCAGAGATAATGGTTTTAATCCGCTCAATCTGGTCAGCCGCTTGGGAAAGATACAATTCTGTGGTTTCGGTAATGTCTTCTTGTTCCACCTCACCAGTAAGGGGATTGACAAAGGCGACCGAACTGATAGATTTGGCATTATTGTTTTCCCTGTGGTACCATCGCTTGTAACTTTTGGGTGCAATGGGAATAATTTTGATTTGGCTGAAAGTGCGATCGCTTAATGTTTTGATCTGCTCTGGGGATAACTGGACTGGGGTACCCAGGTAATAACAGTTGCGCCACAGTAGCAGCGGAATCACCGGGGGTAAATCTTGGCGATTGGGGAATGGCTTAAAGAACCGGGAGCTGACTTCCCGATCCAGCAGGTTAACGTTTAGTTCTCCTTGTGGGTTAACCAAGAGTTTAAGGGCTGTTTCACAGTTAATTTCACCCTTTCTCAACTTCCTCCAAGCCGATAAAGTTCTAACGCCAGTTTGCATGATTTACCCCGCAATATTTTAAACTCAATTAAACAGTTTTTGTTGATTAATTTCCAGTTTTACTTTCCCAAACACCTGGGTGCTTATTGACTATAGCAGTTTTTGATTAATTGGTATTACCCTTGGTTGATATTGGAGTAATATATAAAGGCAATACTATAAATCTTTATCTAATCTTTATATATAACGTTACCTTTTTCCTTTCACAAAACCTAGGCTTAGCTAAATAGACTTACCTAGTTTTTTACAATGATTATATAGCCTTTCTAAACATTGACAAACAAGTAACAACAGTCTGGCGATACCCAGGCTCCACCAAACTAATGCTTATTGAGGGCGTTAGCACCGAACTTGTAGAGCTGACCTTCCTGAGTAACTATGACGATGAATTGGGTTTGCTGAACCATCTTCACAGAGGAATAGGTCGCCATTGGCAGCGACGGTAAACACACAGTGTTGTCCAAGGTTGTTGGATAGCGCGCTAAATAGTCTAGGAGTAAATCATGAAAGTAAGTCCAACAAAAAGTTAATCTTAAGTTAAGAATTGGTTAATAAATTACTAGAATCTCAATTTTTTGTGAAAGTATACTGTCAGCTCTTAAACTAATCATGAATTTGTGAAAAATTAAACTAATATTAACCTCTTTATTTAAAGATAGACTAATAGAGTTTTAGTCAGCTATCAGCTATCAGCTATCAGCTATCAGCTATCAGCTATCAGCTATCAGCCAAAGGCTTGTGGCCACGCTACTTGAGTTGCTTTTGAATAAAATAAGCTGTTCGCGCAGCGTGAGCGAAAAGCTCACGGCTGACCGCTGACGGCTGAATGCTTACGAGTTTTAAAAGACTAGCGCTTGATTCAAGACGCTCTACCAGGTTGAAACAAGGAGAATTTTATAATGGCTGATATCTTCCATAAATCAGGGGTTTTGGCAGCCGCTAGTGTGGCTTTGGGTCTAGCTGTAATGCCAACCCAACCCGTCTCTGCTGCAACTATCAAGTATGATTTTACCGTAGATGTAGAGACAGGGAATTTAGCTGGCAACTCTTATCAGGGGTATTTTACCTATGATGACACCTTCCAATTTGACAGCGGATTTGAAAGATTCAACTCTCGAAACGATGACCTATCGGTAGTCTTCGACTTTAATGGTGTCACCTACACTGAAGAAGATGATTTCTTGTTTCCTGTAGGTCCCTACGTTGATTTTCAGGATGGAGAGCTTCTGGGATTGAATTTTGTTCCCAGTTTGTTCACTTTCGATTTTCCCTTTGAAATCCGTGACGAAGACAATGACCGCATAGGAGGCGACTTCTTTACCTACGGTGATTTCTTTCTCGGTTCTGGAGAAGGTAGTGTCACTTACGCTAAAGTGGGTAAAGTTCCCGAGCCTGCTACTATTTTAGGGTTAAGTGTTCTCGGTGCTAGCTTGCTGCTGGGGAAAAAGAAGGGATCCTCTCAAAAGGCTTAGAAGAGTTTTGAGAGTTGAAAGTTGAACGTTGAGTGTTGAACGTTGACGGTTGAGTGTTAAAGGTTGAGTATTGACAGTTGACCGTTAATACTCAACCCTTAATAGCTAGAATAATGGCATTGCTGAATCAAAGAATGAATATGAGTGGGGTGGGCATCCTGCCTGCCCGAAAATATATTGAAACTGGCAAGATGCCAGTTCCACGCCTGATGCCCATTCCACAGGTGCGACCCAAGGGCGATTTACTCACCCATTGGAAAGCGCACCTACTCTTAAAATCATTCCATTATTAAGAGGTTGTCTGAGAAGTCTCATTTACTACATCCAAGCCCCCGTGGGTCCCCCAATTTTGGGGGACTTTTACCATCAAATTGATTCTTGTTCCCCCCAAATTTGGGGGGCTAGGGGGGCAAAATTCAGTATCAAAAAACTTTTCAGATATCCTCTAAGCAACGCCAGAATAATGGCAAATTTCTAGTCATCTTCCTCATCAAAATTTCCTCCATCTCCCCATCTCCCCATCTCCCTATCTCCCCATCTCCCCATCTCCCCATCTCCCTATCTCCCCATCTCCCCATTTCCTAAAACTTCCCCAATCCCCGTTCCCTAACTTAGTTAAAAATACGGTTTTACTATAGTTAACTATTAATTAGCTTAGTAACACAAACTAAGAATCGTATCAATAATCATGACCTACCATAACAACAGACGGGATTCACTGATAGACAATCGTGACCTAGTTGGTAATTTACCCCCAGAAATCCCTAGTCATATTGTTGATTTTGCCATTAACATTACTCCTGAACTCACCAAAGGGCAGTTTGCCGAAGATAAAATCTGCTGTTTAAAAGCATTGATTAAGCAAACTAGCGAAATGATCAGCAACCTCAATCCGGCAAAGGCAGTCGTAACCACAACGGTAAATGGTCACTTACCTCATGTTCAAACCGTCTAAAAAATGCCTTCTTCTCGGATAGTGATAACTCACTAACCCCTCGGTTGTACAACGCATCACTAAACAATTCAACAAAATTAAAGACACCATAATCCGGTCCTCGTGGGTTTTCCCCCATAGAGGAATTTTCCTTATAATTAGGAAGACGCTGATCCCAATTAAACAAACCAATTTGGTCAAAAGTTTCCGTAAATCTAGCATTGGTGCGCAAGAATTGCTTTGTCTTTGGATGGGGGTCTAAGAACGGAAAATTAACATTTGCTTCCCCTTTTACCTTAGCATTAAACATCTTGATATGCTTTTCAATCCGGTCACGGTCTGTAGTAGGATTATCAAAATCTAAATTCAGATCTCCTAATAAGATAAAATTGGGATAATACGCTCGATCATGTTCGATAAACCGTCCTAATATCCATGCCATCAGTGCATCAAATTCCTGACGGCGATCTGAGATATAGTTACCAAAATACAGATGAGCATTAACCGCCATAAACTCATAGGGGTTAGTACCAGGATGACCAACAATTCTAAAGCTGACACAGAACGGTTGGCGAGCAAAGGTTAGAAACACTGGCATCTTAACATTCGGCTTCTGAGGGCGTTTTCCTAACTGATTTGAGTTCCACTGATCCAGTTCTTTTAGATAGTCCACATAGGGTAAGATAGCCTGATTGATCTGATCATAGTTACGAGCCAAGGTTTCTAACACCTTAGTACGGTCAAAAGAAATATCTGAGACCACTTCACCCCGCTGAACCATCGACCAATTATATATCAATCCCAGTCTTTCCCCTAATCCTGGTTCATTAGGAAACACCCCAGTTCGATCAGACACAATCGTACCAAACTCTGACCCCATCCGCCCCTTCAACTCCTGGAAACCATTCAGGTTATCCATAATTTCTTGGATAGCCAGCAAATCAAAGTGCTTACACACATGAGCCAAAAAATCCCAGGTTTCAGGACTGCGGTTAGTTACCCTCCCCAGTTTTCTGATATTAAATGACCCCAACACCACCGAGCCATATTCCCGTTTAGGCAATCCATACTTAGTGGGATCGTCAGCCAAAGTTTCTCGGATTTTTCCCCATTCTTCTGGAGTAAATTCAGACATAATCAGAACTTATATAGTATTTTTATTTGAACTGAGATTGGTACTGCTGAGAATAGCACGACTGAGGATAGCCTCGCTGAGATTAGCATCACTAAGATTAGCATCACTAAGATTAGCATCATTCAGGTCAGTACGGAACAAGTTAGCTCCCAATAAATTAGCACCATATAAATTAGCCCCGTTGAGTTTAGCAAGGCTAAGGTTAGCACCACTCAAATTGACACTGCTGAGGTTAACATTACTCAAATTAGCACCGCTGAGATCAGCGCCTGCACAATCGGATGTTGTATTAAGACCAGCAATTCTCCCTATCTCCAAAAAGTCCTTAGTTTTCCCATCTATACAGCGATCGATTAACGGTTGCGCTTCTGGCCGAATTTCTTGATCAGACATCGGTTGACTTGACCAAAATTAGTATATAATAATTATCAAAATTTTACTCTATACAGCTTTGAGGGCAATCAGCTCATCCCTGATACAGTCAGTCGCCAATTCACCCTCCTTTCATTGTCTTGATGCAGTCGCTCAGGATGTTACAATTAAAAAGCTGCTGGGAATAGTAGGTAAAAACAAAGATTATAAAATGCTTACCCATTGGAAAAAATCCCTAGCCAAGAGTGCTGGATTCTTGGCTGTTTTGACTGTTGTACAGGGTTTCTGCGTGAGTCAATCAGCTTCTGCGCAATGCGTGCCGAGTAATTTTACCTCCGACTGGTTACAACGACAGGAGTACCTTGGTGGTCACACCATTGATCGCCATGTTGGTAAAAGTGATCAACAACTAGTAGACCGATTAATTAATGCTCCCAGAATCAGCGCAGCTAGCACCTATCCCGATTTGGAAACTGCTGCCACTAATATTAAAGCTGCTTTGAGAGCCAACCGGAATAGATTAAATAGTTGGGTTCTTGATGCTGGTATAGGTGAGAAGCGAGCTGTTAACTATAGGGCTAGGGACGTAGTTGGTCGTGTGGCTAGCCGTCCTGCTTCTCTGAGCAATATTTCTAATAGTAGGAAGTTGCGTGTGGTTATGGAAAAAACAGCAAAGGGAGATTGCTTACTTCTTACGTCATATCCCGCTAGATAACTGCTCAGGGGATTGTAGATTTTATAGTGTAGATATTATAGTTTAGACTGACCCTTGCTTAAACTATAATATCTTGTATTTATTGAATCTTCAGTCTCTAATTATCTAATATTTAGTCATTACTCAACATTAGCAATTAAATATACACTAAAAATATACCCATGAGCCAAAAACCTAACTACGAAAATCTCTACAGTTTTCTTGCTGGGGAGTTTGCTGAAGCTGATTTTGAAGGTAAAAGTGATGAAGAGGTAGTTCTTGGCTGCAACAATCCAGAACTTGCCAAGTGGCATCGTACCATAATTACCGAAGGAAGGGTTGCTTTGGCTTCTCGCTCCTTTCCCTGGAAAGATGTGGGTGACTATGCCAATCGCTATTTTGAAACTGAAGAAAGTGCTAGAAAATGGCTAACAGAAATGCTCGACCTGTTGGAAAGTTGCCTTGATAAAGTATCCGGAGGAGAGTAAAGTCTAGCGGCTTTTAATGTGGTGAGGTACAGAGTTTCTGGTTTTAGGGAATAGGGAACAGCGAACAGGGAAATCAGAAGAGGGAACAGGACAAAAATTATGTGTACCTCATTAGGATAAAAACCGCTAGACTTTAGCTGTTCGCGTAGCGTGCGCGTAGCGCTTAAGCTGGTAGCACCTCAAGTAGCGTGGCACAGGCTTCTAGCCTGTGAGGTAGTGCGCTGCTTGGCTCGCTTCCGCCAAATTCCCATGACCACTATGAAAAAAAGGGTATTATTTCCCCGATTAAACTATACTCGAAACTTGAGAATTTCTCCTTACCCACGTTGTAATAATTCCCGGTTATAACTGGGGTGATGAATCCCCAAACACAATCCATACATGTATAGCGCTACGCGCAAGGCAAAAGCCATGCATGCTAAAGGCAAAAGGCAAAGGTGCGCTTGACCTTGGCGAATTAAATTCGCCACGGGTCGCACCTAAAAGTTTACTAAAAGTGCTTTTCAGCTTTTCTCAATGTCAAACACCTTAATGCCTAGTGCTATATCTAGCCATTGTCAAGGTGTTTTTTTCCATAACAGTGGGGTATAGTTCTGGGGCATCCTCTAAAGTAAACAGGACGAGTGAATCATGTAAAAAAAACGGTCTTATCGGGAAAAATTTAAAGAAGAGATAGGTGGGTTGATTGATGCGATTGATCTATCGGATTTGCAGAAGCGGTTTATCAAAGCTCGCTGGCTCGACCAAGTTTTGTGGTTAGACAAGCGAGCAAATCAGTAGTGAAACCCAACCCTGGTAATGGTTTTAGATAAAATCAAGGGTTTTAGGAGTTTTGTCAGTCAATCAGCCCTAAAACTACCGTATAATAATATAATAGATAAAGCCTAGCCCTGATTACCACTGTCAGCCAATCTATTATGCTTAAAAGTTCTTTGGCAAAATCATCTCTGAGGAGTGAGCAACCTCCAGACTGTGAGATATCCCAGTTATCCCCTACTTCCTTGACTCTGATCGCTGATTTCTTTAAAGTCTTATCTGAAGTAAGTCGCTTGCAGATTATCTGTTGTCTGAAGTCAGGCTCCAAAAATGTTAGTCAAATTATCGAAGAAACAGGCTTAGGTCAAGCCAATGTATCCAAGCATTTAAAAATCCTGGCTAAAGCAGGGATTGTCACTCGCAATCAACAAGGAATCAATGTCTTTTACCAAATAGCTAATCCCTTTATCTTTGAGCTATGTGAGCTAGTGTGTGATTCCCTGTCACTGCAAATAAAGCAACAACATCAACAGCTAGAGCAACTCAAAGCGATGCAGCAATCTTTTTAGTGATCTTGGTAATTGGTAATTGGTAATTGTGATTAGTCCCGAACTATTGCCCATCATTCAACTCCAATTCCCCTCCCGTTACGGCGCTTTGCATAACTATCAAGTACACTGAATTTTTTCCCTATTCCCTATTCCCTCTTACCTGCTCCCTGCTCCGAACGCGCCCCGCGTGGCCCACGGCCTCAGTCCCTGCTCCCTAAAAACCCAGAACTTTGTACCTAATTGAATTGCAAACCGCTGTATACCCGTTCGCGCAGCGTCGGGCTTTGCCCGAAATGGTTAGCGGGAGATGGGGAAAACAGCTATGGGTTGACGTAGTGTCTCCAAAGGAGAATCGCTACGTCAACACACACATACTTGATAATTAATCCTTGATAATTAATCGTTCTTTTATAGCTTTCCAAGGATTCCCTAAAAGCCAAGACAACAGGCCAGTCAGAAATGCGATCGCAAACCATATCCATGACCGATATATGATAATAACCACAGACAGGACAGCAATCAGCAACAAGGCTACTTGCACTACCAGGGAAATCAACTTCTGGCGACTACCATCACCCTTTTTAATCCCTGATGATTGGGTAATCTGTTGCCACCAATAAAATAGTTGTAAGGATTTATTCAAGACTTGATAGATCAAACTACTACCGAAGCCTGGAGTGCGATCGCTTAATACAGTGATCAGCATATCTCGCACAATCAGGGCAGCTCGGGTAGCGAGATTTGTTAGGATAGTAGTGGGAATATCATTTGAGAATGTCTCTGAACCCACCTGGTAATGGTTGAGAAAGAACGTTTCTTTACCCTGGGGTAAGGAGTCAATGCTTTTCCTAGCTAATTCCTGAGCTGCTAGTAGACTAATCGTTTCACTAAAACTACCCTCAACTAGACTATACTGGGGTTTGGTGGTTAGACTTGTGGTTAGATTTGTGGTTTGACTATCGTTAGGAGCAGCAGGTTGAACTCGCTGGTTACTCCACTCTAGTTGTTCAGAAATTTCATCTTCAATCACATTCTGTAGGTCAGTGCTGAGAATATCACGATGTCCTTCCAACACTAAATCATCCAGTATTGTTTTGATATCAGCCTCAGAAAGATCTGGATTAGGAGTCGCCAGCTTACGTAGATGACCTTTAATTTTATCCTGGTGATCAGCGGTAGCGTTAGGGAAAGACTCTTGAATTAAAAAATCTAAGTACTGTTCTTTAAACTGATCAAATTCTTCTCCCGCTTCAGGAATGTTATATTCTTGAGCTTGTCGTTTCAAAAACTTAGGAAACTTAGCAATCCCCTCAGGAGTAAGTAAAGCTTCAACTATCCGGTTTAATCCGTCTAAGCGCCCCCACATAATATCATTAGAACGCCACGACTTCTTAAAGAAACCGCCAAAAGCATTTAAGGTATTTCCCGCCAGTTTACTATCTAACTTTTGCCCTTTACCAAAACCCAGCTGAGCATCATCTGGACTAATCCGAATCGTCTCGATCAGATTTTTTTCCTCAATTTCAGATAGATACTCAAAGGGATACAGAACTTTATCGAGTTCTCGAAATCGTTTAAAACGAGTCAAGAGTTCTTCAGACTGATTTACCCCACTTAGTTCAATGAATTTCTCTGATGCTTCCTCTATCTTACACAAAACGGAGGAGTATTGTTCTCCATTATTTTCCGTATCGTTATTTTTTAATTTTTCAGCATGCCAGATTTTTTGAAGTTGATTTGGTTCTTGCTCTACTTGATTAACTTTTTGCTTAAATTGTTCAAAAATGCTGGAAATTCGCCGCTGGGGCAACCAGTCAATGGTGGTTTTTCCAACTGTCTGGGTTTCAGAGTTAGCGGCTAATTGTTCTGCTGCTTCTTCTGGTAATTTTTGCAAGAAATAGGCTGGGACTTTTTCTAAATAAGATTGCTGATGGTTTTGTGGTACAAATTCTGCTAGCCCCTCAGCATCGAGCAAGAAACGGTATAACCGAATTAGACGGTTATAAATCTGAGTAGGATGCAGTTGATTATCTTTAGACTCGGAACTTTGATTAGTTTGAAAGGATGATATCAGGTCATAGAAGTATTGACTAATATGGGGATGAGTTAACAGCTTAGTTAATGCTATTTTAATGACTTCTAGGAGTTTAATATGACGACCTAGCCTTAAAGCTAGGTATTGGAGGGTTTTATACTCAGATAATGATTGCTCCTGATTCATCAACTGACAAACTTTTTTAACGATATAGAAGTGCTTCCTTAAGGCATATTCGATATCGATATTGCTAATCTGTTGACTAGGGTCTTGGAGAATAATGTCGTGATTTTCCAGTTTTTCCGGTTCAGTAATGTCTTGGGTCAGTAGCTTAGCTATTTTCTCCAAAAGGACTTGCTTGTTTAAGGTTTCTTGGTAAGATTTGGTGCTACTGACTTGAGACATTCTCAAGACTAGAGGTAATGTGCGATCGCGTAAGCTAATCAGACGACTACGCCAATAAATTCCCGTCTCCACTGGGAGGGTTTTCTGTTGGGAGTTGTCAGCCTTGGCAAATAAGGGGGATTCCGCATCTTCTAGCAGAGACTGGTAGCGCTGGATTTTATGGTTACGGTCTTTGATTAACCCCAAATCATTACTAATACTTTCATAGGTCGGCATTCCTAACAACGACTCCTGGATTACCTCCCAGACATCAGGCTTTGCCATCTGATTAAACTTTTGGCTGCCAGCAAAATTATCTGGACTGGGATCGATATAAAATAACTTGCGCTCAACTGGATAATAGTCGGCACGATAATACATTTCTTTGATGGTGTAACTGAAAGGCCGATTATCTAGCACCCCTCCATCCACAAAGTGCAATTGATACCCACCCGTTGGAGGGGTTTCCGGTAACTTGCGATTCTTCAGGATTCCCCATTCTACTAACTTGGCATCGACCTGATTGCTAGGATTATCTAACTCAACGGTAACCACAGGGAAAGCAACTGGAAAACACGATGTAATACGACACAGTTTTGCCAGAGCTTGATAGGTATCTTGAACCGTTGAATTGTTTGGGTTAAAATTGGGATTAAAGGGCTCTTTGCGACCTTGACGGTGCTTGAGATGAAAGATAGTGCGGTGGTCTTTAAGATCAATCACCCGTCCGGTATCATCAAAAACGGTATCAACCCGTCCTACAACATCAGTTCCTGTCACAAATAAATCTAATTCATTAAACGAAGATACCCACTCGTCGGAGGGTGCTTTCTTTTTATTACTCTGCCCTTGCTCAAAGGCTTTAGCTAGTGCATCTTGATAGTAGCCCTTGCCATCTAAAATAGATTCCCCATCATTTTTACCTTGACTAATGCTAGGTTTATGCATGAGCTTGCGGATGTTGCCATTTTCCCGCCAAATTTGGGCAAAGTTTTCAAA
Organism: Moorena sp. SIO3I6; assembly: GCF_010672095.1. Taxonomy (NCBI): domain Bacteria; kingdom Bacillati; phylum Cyanobacteriota; class Cyanophyceae; order Coleofasciculales; family Coleofasciculaceae; genus Moorena; species Moorena sp. SIO3I6. The sequence continues at coordinate 19,483 of NZ_JAAHHU010000001.1, forward strand.
ATCTATAACTTCATCCTGACTACTATTGGTCAAAGCGTAGCTAAGCAGAACCCCATTAATTCCTCCTGCTGACGTGCCTGAGAGAATATCAACAATAATATCAGAATCAGTAAGAGCTTTAACTAGTTTATAGATACCTCTACCGCGAACTGCATTATAAAATTCGCGGCAAACACCGTTCATATAAATGGCTAGAGAGACTCCACCATAAACCACTAGTCCTAAGCGCAGTTCTCTGCTAAATTCTGGCTTGCGAAAGTTTTGGCTAGACATAATATGGCTCTCCAATTATGGACGTTACCGTTAATTACTGGCTAAATATAGCAATCCGTGTAGGAATTGTGATAATTTTTGATGCCATATTCCCTACTCCCGTTCCCCTCCTGGGAGGGGTTAGGGGTGGGTTCCTGTTCCCTGCTCCCTGTTCCCTGTTCCCTTTGCTATAGTAGTAAGGTGCTGCTGACACAACCTGCGGAAATCATCCCCGCGATGTTCAAAGCTTTGGTATTGGTCAAAGCTAGCACAGGCAGGAGAAAGCAGGACAACACTAGAATTATACTGTTGAGCTAGTTCTGCTGCTCTTGGTACCGCTTTCGCCATAGTTTCCACAATTTCGTAACTGGAATAGCTAGCTTCCTTAAGGCGTGCCGCAAAAGCAGGTGCAGCTTCACCAATGAGTAAGACAACCGCTGCTTTGAGTTTAATGGTCTCAATCCAACTGGTATCATCACCAGCTTTGGCTTCACCACCAGCAATTAGAATAGTGGGTGCAGCTACTGAGGCTAAACCGACTTGAGCCGCATCATAGTTGGTGGCTTTACTATCATTGATGAAGTCTATCCCCTGCCAGGTAATCACCTTTTCTAGGCGATGGGGAACACCAGGAAACTTGGCAATGGCGGATGCGATCGCATTTTTATCAATTCCTGCCAATCGTGCTGTTGCCACTGCCATTAATAAATTTTGTCGATTGTGATCTCCAACCATCTGTAAGGATTTCACTGGCAAGATCGGTTCTGAGTCTGCTATCACCCAGTCATCTTGGATGTAGGCCCAAGGTTTAAAATTCCTGTCCCCCTGACCAGCTGTGATACTAATCCAATAGGCATCGGGCCAATAGTTTACTCCCAAATTACCCAGGTAAGGGTCATCCCCATTGATAACTTGTAACTGGGAGCGACGCAGTAAAGATGCCTTGATGTCATAATAGTTTTCCAGGGTTTTGTGACGGCTGAGGTGGTCAGGAGTCAAGGTTGTCAAGACACCAATACGAGGGGCAAGGTCTTTGGAAGATTCGATTTGGTAACTGCTGATTTCCCCAATTACCCAATCGATTGGGGATGTTTCCTGGGGTTTACCCGTGATTTCTGGTGCTAGGAGGAGTTCGCAAGCGGCATAACCAATGTTACCGCAGGCGGGGGCATGGAAACCAGCTTCTTGAAAAATAGCAGCAATCAGGGAGGTGGTAGTAGTTTTGCCGTTAGTACCAGTAACACCTACCCATGGACAGGATTGGAGATAACGCCAAGCTAGTTCAATTTCCCCTATGGTTTCAATGCCTTGGGTCCTGGCCGCAACTAACACTGGTATATCCCAGGGAACACCAGGACTAACTACAATCAGCTGGGGTAAGTCTGAAGAGTCTAGGGTTAGGGAATAACCCAGTTTAAGATTAATTCCGTCTCTGGCAAGCTGTTGTTGTTGGTGTTGCCAGTCTTCTGGGGTATAACGTACAGCGATGCGTTCAGGGCTAGCAGCATCGCTGAGAGTGACATCCCAACCTTCTTTTCTTAGAAGTCTTGCGGCTGCAAGACCTGAGCGTCCTAATCCAATAACATCAGCCTTAGGCATACTTTGATTGGTAGTGCATCTGATGGTTTGCCGTTTATAACTATAGCAGTTATAGCGGTTTTGAATTGGATAAGTTACTTACTTTTTGGGAGTAGGGAGTAGGGAGTAGGGAGTAGGGGGAATAAATTTGACTTTACTTTATAAGTATTATCAACGCTATAATTCTTTATTACTTGACATTAATAGGACTTAAATATTATCCAAAAATATCGAATATTTTAAAAATAGTTCCTTGCCCAATCTCGCACTGCTCGCCGAATTGCCCGCCTCCCATTAGCCCGATGGCGCTCAATTAAACTAGGAAGCTCTTGAATCGGTAACTCAGGAAAAACCCTACTCTTGGCTTGTTCTACATACTCACCCTCTTGCAGTAAGTAAATTGTTAGTTTGCCAGCATCATAGCACCAGATTTCTGGGACTCCCAAGCGAGAATAGATTGGCAAACGAGGCAGTGATTTACTAGTTACATCAATTTCTAGAGCGAGATCTGGGGGGGGATCTTGGTTGAGATCTAAGTCCAACCTGCCTCGAATCGCGGCTTCATTTTGGATATAAAAACAATTATCTGCTTCTACCCCAGCTAAGCTACTCTCTCGCCGCCAGGTTGTTGACCCTAAACTTTCGTAGTCGAAATCTAGTTCATCTGCCAGCTCCTTAACTAGGTCACCAATCACCTCTTTATAATATTCATGTTCAGCTAAAGGAGTCATAATCTCAAGGGTACCATAATCATAGGCTAAACGAGCAGATCGATGGTCACCTAAATCTAGCAGCAGATTTTCAAACTGTTTCCAGGAAATGTTATGTAAAACCACCCGATCTGCTCTCGGTTTCGTCACTACCATTAGTTTTATCTCCGAAGCTAATAATAGGTCATTTTTTTAGTATAGAATTACTCTCTATAGCAGTTATCAATTGGGTAAGTTACAAAGTGCTGATAACTGCTAAGCATCCTCTATATCAAGCTGAGAAAAAAATTTTTTGACAGGGATTGTGGACAATTCAATGTTCCAAAAGAACCGCTTCGCGAACGCAATCGCAACCACCAGCTGATTGAGAAGAACTTTGGGATTGCATTTAAAGACTTTAATTATATCAAAAATAAACAAATATCAACAGATGCTGGGTTTAGCACCCCAAAAACTCCAGCAGCTTTAAGCCTGAGGGGAATATGGGGATTTGACCTTGCCATCTGAGCCGAGGAATCTTAACATAAGTTAATGTAATGCAATATTTCTCAACATATTAACTATGGCTACTTCAGAAGAACAACGCAAACAGAAAATCATGGAGCACCTGGAGAAAACTACCCAACTGCCTCAGCAGCAGCCTTCCTTATATTCAGAGGCTAGGAAGCAGAAAATTATGGAGCACATCAAAATGACCCTAGGTTAAGGCAAAGCCCTAGATATTCCGTAGGGTGGGTTAGGCGCGGGAAAGATTTGAGAGATTATCAATCAGTCTTGGGAAGCGCCGTAACCCACCTTCTTCAAATTGCGCACCTGACCACTGAGCTATCATGGCGAAGCGAGAATTCTAAACCATGGAAATTCATGACACAGCCCAACAGTCGGTTTATGAACGAGGCCATTGCTCTATCTGTGATCAGCGTTAGGTCTGGAAAGGGAGGTCCGTTTGGAGCAGTGGTTGTCAAGGATGGAGAGATTATTGCCAAAGCTCATAATCAAGTCACCTCCACGAATGATCCTACGGCACATGCTGAAATTGTAGCTATCCGTGATGCCTGCAAGGTCTTACAGAATTTTCAACTGACCGGTTGCGAACTCTATACTAGCTGTGAGCCATGCCCGATGTGCCTCGGGGCGATCTACTGGGCTAGGCTGGACAAGGTTTACTATGCCAATACTAAAGCTGATGCGGCTCAAATTGGATTTGATGACCAGTTCATTTACGAGGAATTGGACTTGCCCATAAGCGATCGCAAACTTCCAATAATTCAATTGATGCGGGATGAAGCCTTAAGAGCTTTCCAAGAATGGCAAGATAAAACCGATAAGGTAGAGTATTAGTGACATCCTCCTACACCAAATCAAAGATTATGGTGATCGCTTCCAATGAATCACTTCTTCGGCTTCCTGGTTGTTCTCTTACGAGCTTTCGACACTTGCCGGTGCAATTCCCAAAGATGGACCCTCTGCAGGGGTAACTATGGTAACAGCGATCGCATCCCTGTTGATGAATCAATCGGTACGCACGGATACTGCCATGACGGGAGAAATAAACCTCAGTGGTGAAGTACTTCCCATTGGTGGAGTGCGAGAAAAGGTGTTAGCAGCGCACCGGTCTGGTATCACACGAGTGCTATTACCGCAACAGAATCAGAAAGACCTAGTTGACGTGCCGGACGATGTGCGTAACCAAATGGAATTTATTTTATGCGATCGCATTGAACAAGTGTTGGAGAATGCCCTACTCCACCAACAGGAAGTCAAATCTCAGCAAGATTCAGAGGATGGTCATCACAGGATAACTAAACTGTTTCAGATGTTTAGTAATTGAATTAAAGCGATCGCTTACTCCAAGTATCGAACGATTCACGGCTCTACAAGAACAAGTAGCGCGCGCAACAGGTTTCGACTAATGCTGCTGTGGAAAGATTAGACCGAATCTTGGATGATCTGATTCGAGGCCATGGAAAACCAGAAAAGCGATCAGGTAAAAGGTAATTTTGTCAACCCCCTAGCAATTAGATATCTACTCCTATTTATTACCTACCTAGAAACAAATAGAGATTGCTGGTTGAGGTGGAGTCTAGGCTATGGGGTTTAGGGAAATTCAAGGGCGATTTCATATTTCTTTACAAACTGTTACGGATTAAGTCAATCGCCCCCAAAAAAATGTGGAGTATAGGCTGTGAGGTTTAGGGGAATTCAAGGACTATTTCATATTTCTTTACAAACTCTACCGAATGTAAGTGAATCGTCCCAAAAAAATTTAGATAATATTAAATTTAATAGCTAGGAATTGGTAGATAAAGTAAACTACAGCTATTCAAAGACTATGGTGCCACTATCTTACTAGATGATTGACGAACATTACTCACTACAAGTTACCATTTACAATTCTAACCAATGCTTGGCTTTGAGTTGGTCAAAGATGCTCCGACAACTCTCAAAGCACTTAACTAATTAAGTGATAAATTAAATTATCAAAAGTCAACCCTCAACAGTAATAAATCAACCATGGATAATCGTTGCATGATTCCCGTAGTTAGGTCTCCCAAAGACTACCAAGCTTATCGTATTAGTCCCCAGGATAAAAATCGCTTAGCCATTGTCTTCGATCCAGACAGTGCTAATGCTTCAATAACATTTTGTGTAGAGATTTTTGAGCCAGGAGGAAAGACTCCGCTCCATTATCATCAAATTGGAGTAGAAATGTTCTATATCCTCAAGGGTCAAGGCTTAGCTAGCTGCGATGGCAAAATCGTTCAGCTGCGGACTGGAGATACGTTATTAGTGCCGCCTACAGGAATTCATGAAATTAGAAATACTGGGACTGAGCGTTTGTATACCCTGTGCTGGATGGTGCCTAATGACGACTTTGCTGAACTAGTTCGCAGTGGTACACCGGTTGAATTCGATCAAGAGGATATGAGAGTGCTTGGGGGTCAAGATGTGTTGGTAGCTTGTTGATTTATGTTGAATAACTAAATAGCTGGATATCTGGGACTGTTCATCACTTGACAGCAATCAGCAATCAGCAATCAGCAATCAGCAATCAGCAATCAGCTATCAGCATATGCTTAGATGGGCTTTTGCCCAGACTTTCAATTATCATTAATCTCGAACTATTAAATTCTCTGCTGAGAGGTTTGTTTTAGCATGATAGCTGATAGCACCTCAAGTAGCGTGAGCTTTTAGCTCACGGCTGGCAGCTGTTCGCGTAGCGTGCGCGTAGCGCATATGCTTACAACAGGACTTACGGAAAACTGGACTCCAAACGTGCTGATAGTGTAGGCTTCGTTAAGAAAGCACCTTACTACTAGAAGTAGAGTTACTGCGTAAGTCCTGTTGATGAAAAAAAGCTTTTACCTAGGAGTTAGTATTTTTACCCTATGCTGGCTCCTTTCATGTTTTCCAGCATTACTCCCTGAAAATTTACCACCAACTGCTGTGATAATGCTAGGAGCAACGCTTCTCATGGCAATTTTTTGGATTGCTGAAACTATCCCGATTGCCGCCACCTCGATAATTCCCTTGGGTTTATTTCCCTTTTTAGGAATTGTTTCTGCTGAAGAGGTTGCTTCCGCCTATGCTTCTGATGTAGTATTGTTATTGATGGCAGTTTTTTTTATTGCTAAAGCGGTTGAAAAATATAACCTACATCAGCGGATTGCTTTCCACATTATTAGCGTTGTTGGTACCCAACCAAGCAGATTAATTTTGGGGTTTATGCTAGCAACAGCAGTATTGTCGATGTGGATATCGAATACAGCTATCACCTTGATGATGCTGCCAATAGCTATCTCTATTATCGAACAAACGGCTCTTGCTAATCCCAATATTGATGTAGGGAAAACTCTGGGAACTTCCCTAATGCTTGGAATTGCCTACGCTGCTAATATTGGTGGGATTGGAACCCCGATCGGGACTCCACCTAACCTGATATTTCTGGCACAATTAAAAGAAAACTTTCCAGACAATACCGCCATTACGTTTTTTCAATGGATGATGGTGGGAGTGCCAGCTGTTTTGATATTTATATTGTTAACTTGGATCTATTTAACTAAAATAATAGTCAAGCTTGATAATAACAGTTTATCCTCAGACTATTTTAATATTTCAGACAAAGAAGTCCAGAAACTGGAGAAAATGTCTCAGGGAGAAAAATACGTTGCTATTTTATTTGGGTTAATGGCATTGTTGTGGATTTTTCGGGCAGATATCACCATCGGTTCCTTTACATTAACGGGTTGGGCAACCTATCTGGGCGTGGCTAACTTTGTTCATGATACCAGTGTGGCTGCCCTAATTGCTGTGATCATGTTTATAGTTCCTGTAAAAACAGAGACGGGGGATAAAATTAACCTCCTAGACTGGGAAACCGCTGTCAAAATTCCTTGGGGAATATTGCTGCTATTTGGTGGTGGAATTGCAATTTCTAAAGGGTTTGCTGCGTCAGGGTTGTCTCAATTCCTAGGGTATAATTTACAAATTGGATTGCAGGGACTTTCAACGGTTTTGATGGTGGTTTGCATCTGTGTATTTATGACCTTTTTGACAGAAGTGACCTCGAATACAGCAACCACAGCTCTGATTATGCCTATTTTAGCTACTGCTGCACCGATTATAAATGTATCACCTGCTTTGTTGATGTGGCCCGCAGCAATTTCTGCTTCCTTCTCGTTTATGCTGCCAGTCGCAACTGCTCCCAATGCAATTGTTTACTCTCAGGAATATTTCCCAATTTATACCATGGCTAAGGTAGGATTAGTGTTAAATATAGTAGGGGTAATTCTAGTAAGTTTGTTGATGAATTTTGTAGCTATCCCCATGTTGGGGTGACTAGAAGTTACAAGTTGAAGGTTAGAAGGTTGAAAGTTGGAAGGTTGTTCGCGTAGCGTGGCCTTTTGGCCAAGGTTGGAAGGTTGAAGGTTGGAAGGTTGTTCGCGTAGCGTGGCCTTTTGGCCAAGGTTGGAAGGTTGAAGGTTGGAAGGTTGTTCGCGTAGCGTGGCCTTTTGGCCAAGGTTGGAAGGTTGAAGGTTAAACAAGAAACGGCATCAATGGTAACACGGGATGGAGTACGGCTGGATGCGGATATCTACCGTCCCGATAGTGCTGGTGAGTTTCCCATCTTGCTAATGCGCCAACCCTATGGAAAAGCGATCGCATCTACGGTAGTCTATGCTCATCCCACTTGGTATGCTGCCCAGGGTTACATTGTAGTGATTCAAGATGTCAGGGGGAGGGGCACTTCAGACGGTAAGTTTGATTTGTTTGCCCATGAAGTGGAAGATGGCTTTGATAGTGTTAACTGGGCAGCAAGTTTACCCGGTAGCACTGGGGATGTGGGCATGTACGGCTTTTCCTATCAGGGGATGACTCAACTGTACGCTGCTGCAAGCTATCCCAAGGCTCTGAAAACGATCTGTCCAGCCATGATTGGCTATGATTTATATAGCGATTGGGCCTATGAGGGAGGGGCATTTTGTTTACAAGCTAATCTGGGTTGGGCGATACAATTAGCAACAGAAACGGCACGATTGCGCTCAGATGAGCAAGCCTATCAACTGCTGTATGCAGCATCTCGGAATTTACCCCTGTATGACCCAATTCCTGCTCGCCCTCAAATCCTCCAAGACTTAGCACCAGACTCCTTTTATCACGACTGGTTAGACCATCCTCACCCAGATGAATACTGGGAAAAACTATCTCCCAAGGGAATGATGCAGGATGTAGACATGCCCATGTTACACATTGGGGGATGGTTTGACCCATTTTTGCGAGGGACACTTCATTTATATAAGGATATGGCATCTCATGGCAGTTCGCCTCAGCATCTGATCATTGGACCTTGGGCGCATCTGCCTTGGGGGCGTAAAGTGGGAGCAGTGGATTATGGTCTCCAGGCGAATAGTCCCGTTGATGCCTTGCAAGTGCGTTGGTTTGACCAGTTCCTCAAGGGAATTGATACCAAGGTGCTTGAGCAACCGCCTGTTTGTCTATTTGAGATGGGAACTAATCGGTGGCGTTATTTTGATAGTTGGCCTGATGGCAATCAGAAATCTTATTATCTGGTAACTTCCGGTTTAGCCAGTGTCAGGGAAGATTCTGGAAAATTAGTCCCAGAAGAGTCTCAAGAAATGCAACAGCCATCGGAGACAGAGGGAGTATCCCAAAGCCAGCATACCTGTGATGTATCCTGTGATCTATTAGTTCATGACCCTTGGCGTCCAGTTCCAGCAATGGGGGGTCATGCAGGGATGCCAGTCGGTTCATGCGATCGCACTGCCATAGATTGTCGCACAGATGTTTTAACCTACACCTCTGAACCCTTAGCAGAAAATTTACATATAGTAGGGGATGTGCTGGTAGAGGTGTTTTGCACAGCTGATACTCCCAGTTTTGATATCTGTGCAGTGTTGTCGGAAGTCCATCCCGATGGCAGGGTAACCCATGTCACTCAGGGATATAGACGGGTCAATCCTGGGGACAATATTAATCCGTTGCGGATTAGATTCCAAGCGACTTGTGTGCGTATTGCCAAAGGAAATCAGTTGCGCTTAAGTTTGAGTGGGGCTTGTTTTCCCGCTTATCCAGTCAATTCCGGCACCGGGGCTTTTCCTGGTGAAAGTCGATTGATGGATGCTCAGATTATTACTTTGATGGTGAGTTGGGGAGGGGATGATCCAACTCGTGTTTTATTACCTATTTTTAGGTCTGACCAACAATGAGCGCCATTATAAGTAAGCGCTATAGCTTACAAGTCTCCAAAGCAGCAACTAACTGCTGGAAATGATCCAGGGTATGAGTTGCCATAACTGAGATCCGAATTCGACTCGTAGGCACTGTCGGAGGACGAATAGCAGGGGCAAAGATACCAGCTGCTTTCAAGGTTTCGCCAACAGTAAGAGCCTCCGTAGCACTATTTATGGAAATGCACAGGATAGGCGACTCAGAAGGCAAACAGTTGAGATTAGGCAACTGCTGAGTAATTAACTGTTTGAGAGTCTCTACATTATTCCTCAGTTGAGCGCACCGTTCTGGTTCTTGTTGGACAATTTGGATTGCTGCCAATGCTGCTGCTGTATCTGCTGGAGATAAGGCAGTGGTGTAAATCCAGCTAGGAGAACGATTTCGGAGGAAATCAATTAAAACCGCTGAACCGGCCACATACCCTCCCAAACTCCCCAAAGCTTTACTGAGGGTGCCCACTTGAATAATCGTTTCTCCAGTACAGCCAAAATGTTCCACACACCCAGCGCCTGTAGCGCCCAAAACTCCGGTAGCATGGGCTTCATCCACCAGAAGCATACAATTAAATTGGTTTGCCAACCCTAATAGCTCAGGCAAGGGGCATAAATCACCATCCATGCTAAAGACGCTATCAGTAACAATTAAGCAGCGACGGTACTGTTGTCGGTATTGAACCAGTTGACCCTGCAAAGAAGCCATATTGCAGTGCTCATAGTCGATTACCTGGGCACCGCTCAAAATTGCCCCATTTTTGAGGCTGGAGTGGTTGTATTGATCCCCTAGGATTAAATCCCGTTTCCCTACTAACGCTGCAATCGTGCCTATATTCGCTAAATACCCAGAGCTATAGACTATCGCATCTTCAGTTTGTTTGAGAGATGCGATCGCATTTTCCAATTGTCTATGCAGTTCCCGGTGTCCAGTGAGTAATCTCGAACCAGTGCTACCAGTACCATAGTCCTTAGTAGCACTAACTGCGGCTGCAATTAAGGGAGGTGAGCCTGCCAGTCCGAGATAGTCATTACTAGCAAAGTTAATCACCTCTCGCCCATCCAGTTGCACCACAGCACCAGGCATACTTTGTACAGTTTGTACAGAACGATACCAACTGGCTTTCTCAATCGTGGCCAGGGATGGCTTTAGCCAAGCATAAGGGTCAGTAGGCATTATTTGTGCTAATCATCTTTTTTCGCCTTCACCCCAACTAACTCTGGATTACTATCCAAAGAACCGTATAGGATATTTCCCCTCTTGTTCTCTTGTTTATAGAAAAGTAGTCGTTGCTCCAGTCGTTGCAGCTGCCGTTGAGCTGCTTGTGGATTCTTCGAATAATACTTCTTGAGGTCAATCTTGAAGTGGCGATTAATCTCTGACCATGGGATGTCCCAAAGTTGGTCACCACAAAGTACCTCCAATTCCCATCCTTCAATATCAGTGTCTTTGATGTCTAGCTCAACTTCCCTGGGTTCAACCTCAATCAGCTTGCACTTCTCCATTTTGTTAGGGGAGCAGCTACTGAGTAATGTTACTCCCACACTGAGCAACAAGACAATGATAAACAGTTTTTGATTAAAAAAAGATTTTTGGTAATTTTTCACGTCTGGTACTAAACTAATCACGATCCTAATGGTATTGACTCATTTATCCCCAATTAAATTATAGATTGCAGTTGGTGATGACTTGCCAGAACTGTTAACTCTCCATCCCTATCAAAAGGTAGTTGACACAATAATATTTTTTTGCTACGAAATAGTCTAAATTCACCAGGTAGAGTAGCTACGTAAGTCCTGAAAATGAACTATGTTTCAATTCTGGATTAGTCAATTACCAGATTGTATATCAAACTAGATATAGAAAATAATCACTGGTCAGTATAAAAAATTAGATAGTTCATTCAATTGAGTGATAATGAGAGTAGCAACGAGATCCAAAAAACTAGGGATAGGAAGTAACAACTGACCAATCACCTGACCAATCACAAGGAAACATTCCTTGAAAATTACTCTTTATGAATCATGAGCAAGATAAAACTACCGTTAGCACCGCCAATCTTAGGAATTACATTAGCAATTGTCAGCTTTAGTAGCAGTATTGCCTTGCCAGGAATTTCAACAGCTAATACTAACAATTCCCGGTTGGATTCAGCTCAACGTTCCCCAACAGCAGAAGTGGCTCACAACCACCGAGAGCAAGAGCTAAGGACTTCAAGAACTTCACAGCCATTAGGGATCAGTCTAGCTTGGATGCCACCAGATGTACCGGAACGAGGCGTACCCGGTAAACGAAAAGCAGCCGCAAGCCGTGGGCCTCGATGTCCAAAAGTCAAGCAACCCTTGACTGCCTTGGTCCCTGCTACTACCACCATTGCCAGTGAGGGTCAAATTCCATTGACCGTAGGTCACGCTACGCGAACAGAATCGGTTTTCGGCTTAACCGTTGTTTCTCATCCCACCTTCTGGTTTTATGTTCCCTATGCCCTGACACCGGACTTGCCTTTGGAGTTTGTGCTACAAGATGAAAACCATAACGAAATCTACTGGACTAAATTTGTTGCCTCATCATCCTCACCAAGTGTAGTAGGCATCGAACTTCCATCAACAGTCGCCTCCCTTGAGGTTGGTAAACAGTATCGTTGGTACTTTGTGGTTAAATGTGAGCCAAAGTGGTCTCCTGTAGTGACAGGGTGGGTAAAACGGATGTCACTCAACCCATCCCTCAATAATCAGTTAGACCAAGGGACATTAGAACAGAAAGCGATTATCTATGCCAGATCAGGGCTGTGGTATGATACCCTTAATGCTCTAGCTAGGCTACGTCAGCAAAATTCTGACAATGACCTGCTAATCAAGGATTGGGTGAAATTATTGCAGTCTGTTGGCTTAGATGCGATCGCGCTTGCACCCCTTCTGGAATTTTAAGATCAAGTCCGTCTAATTCCATTACCAGCACTCGAGTGGGTCATTTACCGTTATTGGTCATTGGTCGAGCCTGCTGTGTATTTTAAGGATGCAAGCATCCAAGCCTTATTTCAGTTCCGGATGAGTTGTACTCTCTTGAGAAACACCCATGTGATTAATAGTAGCGAGTAGCTGGTAAAGACGGCTAACATCTCGTCGATTGAAGTAGAAAACCAGACGGGGAAGTTCAGCAGTTTCATCAGGTAGTTCTTCTGGTAAAACCTGACTTTTCTCAATCCGTCCCTGAACCAAGATATCGCTAAAATCCTGATTTAGCTGTTCAACCTCAGGATCTGACAACTCAGATTTGAGGCGAATGACGAATTGATCTCTGACATAGCGGCTAGAGTGATAAACCCGGTAAAACCGATTAATTGTTTCGTAAGCCACATCTAAGTTATCTGTGATGGTATAGAGACTGGAATCCTCTGGACTGATCAAACCCCGTTGCATGAGGTGCTTTTGAATATAAGCATCCCAATCTTTCCAGTAGGTGCCACCAGGTTTATCAATCAGTACTAAAGGAGTTGGTTCTAATCGTCCTGTTTGACAAAGGGTTAAAGACTCAAAGGCTTCATCCTGAGTACCAAAGCCACCAGGAAATAAGGTAAGCGCATCAGTTTCCTTGATAAAAAATAGCTTGCGAGTGAAAAAATACTTGAACTCAATCAGCTTGGGATCCCCTGCAATAAACGAATTTGCGTCGTTCTCAAACGGTAGTTGAATATTCAGACCAAACGAATGCTTAGAGCCAGCACCTTTGTTTCCTGCCTCCATAATGCCAGGACCAGCACCAGTCATTACCATAAATCCCTGCTGGGTTAAATGATGAGCAAATTCAGCTGCCAGCTGATATTCAGGAGTATTTGGAGCAAGGCGCGATGAACCGAAAATGGTAACTTTCCGGACATGACGATAGGGATAAAAAACTTGAAATGCCCGCTCCATATCTTCTAGAGAAGCGGTGATTATTTTCCAATCTAGACGGTCAATTTCTTCCCCAGTTAGTCGCACTAGCACTGCAAGAGACCGTTTGATCAATTTACGATTTTCCAGATTAGGTAGCTGGTCAATCAGTGTTGCTAAATCGTTTGACAGTGACTTGAAGCCATCCGCAGAAGGAGATAGAGTCATATCGTATCCAGTTGACTACTTATCATTAAAGGTTTTTCATCAATTGACTATTGAAAATTAAAAATTGTCAATAGTCAAGGAGCCATTAACAATTAACAATTAACAATTAACGATTTTCCTGAATACGAAGTGATTAAGCGGACTCAAGATTATTCCACCGACTTATCACGAACGCCTTTAAAAATCCGAGAGAGTTCGCTTTTTTCATCGACGGGAATACGAGTGGGAGAACCACTGATAATTCGTTCGTAATTGCGGAAGGAATCCTTAATTTCTGGTCCATCCTTACTAATAGTGTACTCTCTGATCCCTGTATCATGCCAAGAGCCACGCATCTTAAACACATTGATAGCACGGGACATTTCACCACGAATTTCCACATACTGTAACATTATAATTGTGTCAGTAATTGTGGAAATATGGGAATCGGTAATGGAGTCAGAGCCCAGAAATTTATCGGTGGTATTGGTAAAAAAGCCAGTTATTTCTTCTTGCTTGGCATAGCCCGTCACACCAATCACAAACTGCCGAAAGGCATTGTTGCTGACTCCCCGTGCTAAAGCAGAAAGAGAGTCGATGGCAATCCGAGAGGGCTTAAATTCAGCAATTTCTGTTTTAATCCGTTGTAAGTGGTCTTCTAAGCCCGCTGATTCTGGATAAGAACAAAGAATTTTTAATAAACCCTTTTGTTCCATTTCCTCAAAATTAATGCCCCAAGACGATGCATTACGAGATAGCTGAGCCCGAGATTCTTCATAAGCAAACAGGATGGCGCGATCACCTTGTATGCAAGCATTTTCGATAAACTTGCTCACTAACAAGGTTTTGCCAGTACCTGTGGCACCCGTTGCCAGGATAATGGAATCCTTGAAGAAACCACCACCACACATCACATCAAGAGTTTTGATTCCCGAAGACACTCTGGCCATGGAAGACCGTTGAGTCAGTCGCATTGCTCCTAAGGGGAAGATGTTGATCCCTTGATCGGTAATAGTAAAGGGGTATTCTCCTTTCATATGGGTGGTACCCCGCAGCTTGAGAATTTCTATAGTGCGGCGTCGGCGTTCCCCTTCCAGGACATTACGGACAATGACCACATTATCTGAGACAAACTCTTCCACCCCGAATCTAGCTACTGGTCCATACTCTTCAACTCGCTCTGTGGTCATAATGGTGGTTACACCAATGTTTTTCAGGCGTGCCACTAGGCGAAAAATTTCTCGCCGTACCACCGAAGCAGCATCGTACTGCTGAAAGATGGCAGTGATTGAGTCAATGGAAACTCGCTTGGCTTTGTATTTGTGAATGGCGTACTGAATACGCTCGATCAGAGCAGACAGGTCGAAGTTGCCGACAATGTCCTGTCCTTCTGGATCCGGGGAAGCATCCAGAATAAATAGCTTGCCTTCATTAACTAGTTTATTTAGCTCCCAACCAAAGCTCGATGCATTTTTGGTGATATCTGTGGGTGATTCTTCAAATGTAACAAACACACCAGCTTCATCAAAATTGCTAATGCCGTTGTAAAGAAATTGAACGGCTAATAGAGTTTTTCCCGTGCCAGACGTTCCACTGACCAGGGTGGTTCTACCAGATGGTAAACCGCCATGAGAGATCTCATCGAATCCTTCGATCATTGTCCGTATTTTCTGGACACCGACCGTTGTTACTGAGTTTTGATATTGTTCATTTTGATTCAATTGATTCATATTGGTCGTAAGTAAATGTTCTTAATCAAAAAAAAAAGTTTAGTTTAATGGTGTTGCTGACTTGCTAAATTTTCACGCTTTAATCTAAAATGGTATAATCTATTTAGAAATCCAAATCTCCTTCACGGAGTTCTTCATAGAGCAAATCTAAGCCGATCAAGACTTTTTCCCGATCCGAGAGGTCCCCAATGATTTTTCGCACAGGAGGCGGTAAAACTTTTGCCAAGGTTGGTGTTGCCAAAATTTTATCTTCCTCAGCTAGTTGGGGGCTCTTAAGAACATCAATTACTTTGAGAGCGTAAACCCCTTGGAATTCCTGTTCGAGAATAGTTTTCAGTGTTCTCAAAGCCCTGACGGAGTTGGGGGTGTTCCCAGCTACATAAAGCTTGAGAACATAGGTTTTTTTATAGGAACTCATAGGCTCGTAAGTTTAGGAGAAGATGGGTTAAAGGTCAATACAAGGGATCAAGGAACTCAAGGAAACGGTTTTTTAGGAGAGCCTCCCATCAAGCTTACTACTCAATGTTGATCCGATTCTGCTGATCTTACAGTTCTCTGGGGATGGAACGGCGATACATTTCACCTAAGTGAGCAATCACGTCGATTAACGTCAGGCGATAGTCAAGCAGTATATCCTCTCTACGGCCTTCCAGCTGCAACTGTTTGGAAAATTCATCCATCAGTTCCATATGAATTTCTACAATCTTAGATATAGAAATATCCGCAAAAAACACTTGTTCTACAAAATGATCAATGTCTTGGTTTAGGGTATCTCCCGGTGCAAAGTACTGTAGAACAATTTGACGATACTCTGATCTTAAGTGTTCTAACAGCTCATCCCTGTCGTTGAGAGATAGATTACGAAAAAAAAGCCGAGGATTTCTCTTGTAGTACACACCAAGGTATCCAAGTCTTTCCCTGAGCTTTTCAGCTAACCGATGCTGCTGCTTACTCAAGAAACTGTAATTAGCTACTGCGAGGGTAGGATAAACCGGGTCAGATGACCTGGGTAAGTTACAGGCGGGAGCCAGGGACAAAAACCCGGTGATCGCCTTTTGGATGAAATCGCCAATTTCAGGTAATTGGTGAATACTAAGTTCGACTTCTGCCGGATGGAACAGATAAGCCCTGGATCTGGTGGTGAATTTATGGGTCGTCTGGTTAGAGCCGAGCTGTTGATTTCTGTCAACCCTAGGGGGAATTTCTGGGGAGTCCGACCGCAAAAATACTGCAGGTAAGGTGGTTCCTTGCAGGTACAAGTACTGGATCACCTGGGGAAGTGTGTCGGTATCCTGCAATACCAAACAATCAAGATCCTGTTTATGTTGCTCAACCACCTCGAAAAACTCAGATTCTGAGCTAGTAGAGTGTACAATATATTGCTCGCTACCCAAAACCTGAGAAAGGGATTGAGCTAGGGCATCAGAACTGATCAGCGTACATATGGTTAGTTGGGAAAGCAACACAACAGGTCCCGAATATCAAACTGGTTACTCTTACTATATAAGAGTGCTTAAACCAGTAAGATTTTAACATTTTTTTTAACAATGGGCTTAATATAAATTAAATTAAA
Source organism: Moorena sp. SIO3I6 (assembly GCF_010672095.1). Taxonomy (NCBI): domain Bacteria; kingdom Bacillati; phylum Cyanobacteriota; class Cyanophyceae; order Coleofasciculales; family Coleofasciculaceae; genus Moorena; species Moorena sp. SIO3I6. The sequence goes on from NZ_JAAHHU010000001.1 coordinate 36,146, forward strand.
TTGAAACAGTCTGATAATTGAAATTAATTTTGATTTCGCGCCTCACTATATCCCCAGTGTTGAGCAGTATATTGAAAAGTACTTGCTCTTCAAGCATTAGGGGATAGTCTAGCCCTGTTGGGCTTGAGTGAATTCCTTTGTTGCTACTTTAGGAGGATGTGTTGCTACTGTAGCGCTCAACCGCTGTTGAAGCTAGATTGGTTATGTCCATGCCTACTCCCAGTATCCAAAAATTTGCCCAGCTAGTTCCTGTTTGTCAAAGGACCTCTGAGTTGGCTACTCTGCTAGATATTTTTAATGGTTCAAGGCATGACTCGATTGTGGTAGTCAGCGAACACCAATATCCTGTGGGAGTAGTGAAGCTAAGGCAGATCATGCCTCACCTGCTCTCCTTAGCTAAGGTATGTAGCTCAGGAACAACAATGACAACTGGTTTTCTTCACAAACCACTATCTTGGCTAGAGCCAAACATCATTGAACCCATAACCATCCTACCAGGTAAGCTGAGTCTAAACCAATTCTGGTACTACCTACAAGACCATGGAAGTAGGGAGGGGGGGTTAGGGGAGTTGGGCAGCAACTGGGATAGAGAATTTAACCAATTCCCCATCCGAGATCAGGAACACTGGGCATTAGTAGATGGGGACCAGAAATTTATCGGACTCCTTAACAGTTGGCTGCTGTTAAAATCATTAGCATCCACATTCACCCAACAACGTTCTGAATCGATAGTAAAGCGTACTCAACCCAAGGGACTGAACCCTAATCCCCTCAGGACTCACCACCCAGACTATCGATTAACAGCCAAGAGTTCTTGGGTCAATTCCCTAGGATTATCATCTCGAATCAACTCAGGACTGAAAACTCAGGAGGAAGCCCTAACTAAAACTCCCCAGTTCAAGGGCATTAACCCATTAGTCCAACTGTTAGAACAACTGCCATTACCCCTAAGCATACAAACCTCGACGGGAAAAGTTTTAGCTGAGAATCTGACCTGGCGTGAGCAGATTGAGACATCATCCCAGGGGAATCCGGGAAATAGTAGCACCACAGGCACTAAGAATAGTACCTCTGCCCAGAAAAACCCTGGAGCTAGGGAAAAGATACCCTACCGTTCTTCTTACAATCGTCTCTTATCTAATCATGTACCGAGGGAAGTCAGTAAGGAAGGTTTGAAGCAATCGATGGAAGAGCCCTTGACATCGTTAGACTTCCAGTGGCGTCAGCCTGATACCCAGAATTCCCCAACCTTTCATGACCAATCTGCTCCGACCTCTCCAGGACAATGGCCATTATCTGTGGGCAATGTTTCTGACCAGGGAGACAAAACCTCTGAACAAGCTGCGCTTGGGCAATACTGTGCTCTTGATACTCCCTATCAAGCAGCAACCACTATTCACGAGCGCGTGCTGCTCTTTTCATCACCAGTCAAGAAAACCAGGGGAAACCATACCCCCTGCCAGGAAACCGCTGCGCCAACTGATCCAACTCTTTCAAACAGCCAGGAGCGGGTATTCTCGTTTGTAAAAATTCCTCTGTCACCTGCTATCGCTGCTCTTTGGGAAGGAGGACTAGAAACTGGCAGTTGCGAGCCTAAGGTCGCTTTTGACTATTCGAGATCTCCAATCTCTAGGTCTGAGTCACCCAACTCTAAATTATACCTAGTCTTGGCTCAAGATACCACAGAGCAACGACTCTTTGCCCAAGAACTGGCAGCGAAAAATGCTGATTTAGTGCAACTCAACCGACTCAAAGATGAGTTTTTAGCTTGCATTAGCCACGAACTGAAAACACCTATAACTGCGATTTTGGGTTTGTCAACTTTGTTGAAAGACCAAGCCCTAGGGGAACTCAATCAACGTCAATCCCGTTATGCGCAGTTAATTTATCAGAGTGGACGTAAGCTAATGGCTGTGGTCAACGATATTCTGGATTTGACCCGTATGGAGACTGGTCAGCTGAAACTTACCGTCGAACCGGTGCAAATTCGGACTGTATGCGATCGCGCTTATGACCAAGCTCGCTCTGAGATAGACTCAAAACACTCCGAGGACAACAATCGAGATTATCCCACAAAATTCACCCTAGAGATTGAACCGGGTTTAGAAATGCTGATTGCTGACGAGTTGCGCTTACGGCAAATGTTGGTGCATCTGTTTTCTAATGCCCTTAAGTTTACCGATGGCAGTGGTGAAATTGGTCTGAAGGTCAATTGGTGGCAAGGTTGGATTGCTTTCACGGTCTGGGACACTGGCATTGGTATTCCCGCTGATAAACAGCACTTGATCTTTCAGAAATTCCAACAGCTGGAAAAGCCTCTCACTCGTAGCTTTGAGGGGACGGGTCTGGGATTAGTCTTAACACAACATCTAGCTCACTTGCATGGTGGAGATGTCTCGTTTATTTCCAAGGCAGGGGTCGGTAGTCAGTTTACCTTACTCTTCCCCCCTTGTCCTCCCCAGGCTTCCTCTGATCAATTGGACAATTGGGATGAGCAACTATCAGGGATTGCCCCGACGGCAACTTCTCACCCCCCATCTTCGACGCCCAACCGTTTAGTGTTAATTGTGGAAGCTGTACCTCGTTACCTGGAAGGATTGACGGAACAGCTCAAGAGTTTAGGCTATTGGGTAGTGGTTGCCCGCTCTGGTACGGAAGCAATCGAAAAAGCCCGTCGTTTACAACCCTATGCTATCTTACTCAATCCCCTACTACCAAAACTTTCTGGTTGGGATGTCCTAACACTGCTAAAGTCCGATGCCCAAACTAATCACATTCCGGTTTTGGTAACAGCAACCCAGGCTGAAAAACAGCAGGCAACCCACAACAAAGCTGATGGTTTCTTAAGTTTGCCGGTACAAGAGGAAGCATTACGAGAAAACCTTTCTCGTCTGGCTAAAGACGAGAGTAATACCAGTAGTGTGCTAACGATTCTCTATCTCAATCCTGGTGATGGACGAAAAGGCTATTCTGTAGAATCTTACCAGAACCCTGACTCGTCTGAACTGACTTATGAGTTAACTTCACTATTGAGTCTAGAACACTTAGACCTCAATTATCGGGTACTCGAAGCCGATGATTTCGATCAAGCTGAGTTATTGAGCCGGGTTTGGAATCCAGATGTGATTGTATTAAATGGTGCTCGACTGATAGACCCTTTCATCTACTTGAATCAGTTTTCATCATATCCTGGCTTGAGTAGTTTACCACTAGTAACCCTGGATCACCAAACTACAGAAGCAGCTAATCAAGTAACTGGTCTTTCGGTCTATCCCTGTTTAGCACCAAATAATCAACAAAAGATGGCTGCCATACTGCAAGTCATTCAAGTGGCAGCTGGAATCAGTTGCAAGCCTACCATTTTAGTGATGGACACGGGGGAGCAGAGGACAAAGTTTAGGGGTAATCCGTTACAGGTTAACAGATTGAACGTTGAATCGTCTGACTTATCCTACGGGTTGTCAATGGCTGGAAAATCATCAACATCTTGGCTACAGGCACTGATTCAATACTTACAAACTGCTGGTTATTGCAGCTTACTCGCCTGTTCTTGGGCAGAAGTATACCGTCAAATTCAGGGAAAAAGTGTGGACTTGCTGCTGATTCGATTAACAGATCTCACTAATCCTTCAGAACATTCAAAAGGATTGATAACTCTTGCTCAATTGCCAGAGCAACCACCCATTCTGGTTTTGGATCATCGATTAGACCCTAAGCAGCACGATCCAGTAATCCAGAGTAGTAACAGTAGTAACTTGAATTCTCAGTTGGAGTTGCTGCTTGAGAAAATTGCTACTCAGATTGTACACTGGAATTCTCAGTCAATGACCCAGTTATTGAAACAGATTAAGCAGGTCATGAACCCAACCCTTTAAAGGAGTGGGATGCAAGTCGGTCATATTGTCCGACAATTCAGGATAGCTTACCATAAGGATGACCTTCGCCCAATTTGTTTGCTAGTAATTCATACCACCGCAAATCAAAGATTATGACGTGAGCCTTTTTTTGAAATTAAAGTTAATATGGATAATCAAGATACTATCAACAAAAATTTATTTGGATTTTGACCACGTTTTCCTTAGCATTTATATCTGATAACGTTAATATTTTTGGTTCTTCAGTACCTGCTATGCTAACTAAATTTTAATTTAAAAAAAACTCATAAAGCTTACTGTGTAAGGGTTATGAGACTATTTAACTAATAAAAATTTATGAATACTGCCTCTTCCCCCTGCTCCCTGCTCCCTGCTCCCTGCTCCCTTTGCCAAAGTGTTGATTTAGCATAACAAGTACGGAAGAGCCATATTTTTTTGCCAATTAATAGGGAAATTGTTAATTACTTTTAATAAAATCTAAAATATAGCGGCTTTTAGCCTAATGAGGTACACAGGATTTTTTCCCTGTACCATAAAACCAGGTAATCTGTACCTCACCAAATTGAAAACCGCTATGCTATATTTAAATTTGAAAACAAAATAACCCTAATAAACAATAAGAAAACTAAATATTTAAACTGCAAACCAACCAAATAGAAACGGTTTACACAAGGATGATTCAATAGTAAAATTACCAAAAAGGATGGCTTATGGTTAATGAATGTAACGATCCGTAAGTAAGAGTAAGTAAGTTTTTTAAAGGAGGTAGACCATGAAACGTCTTGTGGTATGTTGTGATGGAACATGGCAAGATTTATCAAGTACTTACCCAACCAATGTGGTTAAGATTGCTCAGGCAGTTAAACCACTGGGTAGTGACGGAATTCTACAAATCGTATTCTACGATGAGGGAATTGGCACAGAAGACTCTCTGAAGAGCAAGCTTTTCGGTGGCGCTTTTGGAAGAGGGATTGATAGCAATATCCAGGATGCTTATCGCTTTCTTTGCTTGAACTACGTCCCTGGTGACGAAATCTACCTGTTCGGTTTCAGTCGTGGGGCTTACACCGTGCGCAGTCTCGCTGGAATGATTTATAACTCAGGCTTGCTATCCCGTTCCGAGATCCGTAAAGCTCCGGAAGCCTACGAACTGTACCGCTCTCGGGATATCAAGCCCAATCACCAACAAATGGTAGCATTCCGCGAAAAATACGGAGAACGTGTTCCCATTACCTTGCTTGGCTGCTGGGATACCGTTGGTTCCCTTGGTATCCCTAATTTATCCCCCTTTTTGCGGTTTGACAAAAAGGTCAACGAAAAGTATAGATTCCACGATACCTCTTTGAGTCCGATTATTAAGCATGGGTTGCACGCTGTATCCATTGATGAGCAGCGCAAAGTGTTTGACGTGACTCCAATGGACAAAAGCGACCTTAAGGTTCTTGAAGTATGGTTTCCAGGGGTTCACGGCTCCGTCGGTGGTGGCTCCCAGGAGCAGAGCGGCTTGTCCGACTGCGCACTGCAGTGGATGATGGACTCAATCGGCAAGATCGGTCTTGGTCTTGAGTTTGACCCAAGCGCAATTCCTACTGGTATCAACATTGACTATGAAATTGATTTCAACAATGATCTGGGTCTATTCAAGTTCACAGGGACCAAGGAACGAGAGATTTCTGATAAGTTTCGCCTTCACGAGAGTGTAAGAGAACGCTGGCTGAGGCGGCCAGATTATCGACCGAGCAATCTGCCTAAAAAGCACGTCTCCAGACTCAATCAACTATTAGAACAGAAGCAACAGAAGTAAAATAATGATGTCAATTTTGGTTGACTATTCAACAGCTAATAATTAGTAATTTGTTATTTGAATAAAATTGTGAATTATGAAGCATGAAGCATGAAGTATGAAGTATGAATTATGAAGTGTGACAACTTAATTTTCAATTTTTAATTTTAGAGTTATCAACAAAAATTTGTTTTGAAACCCGAATCAGTTTATAGGGACCAAGACTAGCTAAGGTAGTATATTGGTCAGGTTTTAGCTTGGCTTTCTTTAGCCTTTTATTCCTAGCTAACATCAAAACTGAGGGAGGTGAAGGCTGAGTCACTGCTATTTCTTTCATGTAATTTCGTGCTTTTTTGCCTTTGCTCATGTAGGTGACGGGTTGCTGGGTGTAAAAAACCACACTGGGTTTTTTGAAACCAATCATAATCAATTCTTCTGAGGATTGCTTTTCTTGAACAGCAATGGCAGATAATTGCCGTAGGGGTAATTGACGCACTTGATCCACTAATAAGAAAGTCGGGGTCAACACGAAAATAAGAAAGGCTAAAAATCCCACTAGGTTGACTATCCATACCCCAAACAACCAACGTCGCCACAGCAATAGTGCTGCTACAATAGCAGTTAAACTCCAAATAATACCTCCCCTCACCATTAAGCCCGATTCTTGCAACTGCTCCGGTAAGTTGGGTGCTGCAGGTCCACTACCGATATATTCCGGAGCCAAGAAAATGGCGGTGGCAAGGGCAATTAACAACAAGAGGTTAAATAGGCTACTGAGTAGCATGGATGGGGAAAGGGGCAGAGGGCTAGACCAGGAAAGGTTACTAGTATGGGTGAGTTGGTCACTCCACAATAAAGCCAAAAGAATGGCGGCAGCTGGAATTAGGGGTAGGACATAGCTGGGTAGTTTAGTGGCAGCAATGGTAAAAAAGCCGAAAATCCCTACAAACCAGAACAGAGCAAATAAACCCAAATGAGTAGAACGGGGTGAGTTACGCCACCGCACCCGCCGCCAAAATTTTAGTCGTGCGATCGCAAACGGCAAGTAGCTCGACCAAGGGGCAAAAGCTACTAGTACTACTGGAAAATAAAAATACCAAGGCGCAGCGTGGCGGTTAACGATGCGAGTAAAGCGTTGAATATTGTGATAGCCAAAAAACGAGTCGATATAGCCTTGCCCATTGGCTAGGGTTACTAATACATACCAAGGCAGTGTCAGAGCCAAAATAATCACAATGCCTCTAAATAAGCACATTTCCTGCAATACTTCCCTGCCATTGCCCAGGTAAAGCAGAAAACCACCAATAATTAGTGTGGGTAGAACGATACCAACTGGTCCTTTGGTAAGGATAGCTAGAGCAATGAGCACATAACAGGCTAGGTACCAACCGCAAGGGTGTTTGTGAGGGGGTGAGGGGCTTTTAGCAACAGTTGTTTCGCTGCTTCCGAGCTCCTGTGCTGCTGTGCTCCTCTGGTTTCCATGGGCATACCCTAGAAAAAAGCTTAGTAATGCACCCCCTACACAGGCGCTGAGTAGCATATCTGAGACACCGGTTCTTGCCCAGATAATGGTTTGAAGATTCACTGCCATCAGGGTCGAACCAATCCAGGCACAGATCCACAACTGCCGCTGGAGATAGGAAGGGTTGATTTGGCTATCCCTGTGCTGACTAGAATCTAGATCAGGGGTAAAGCCAGCAGGACGGGAAATCCCATAATATCGTAGGGTGTAAAAGCCTAATCCAGTTAATGCGATCGCACTCAGGGCTGACGGCAGTCTTACTGCCCATTCATTCACCCCAATCAACCGGTAACCAATTGCCATCAACCAGTAGATTAGGGGTGGTTTATCAAAGCGAGTCTCACCATTGAAATAAGGGGTAATCCAGTCACCTGTAACCGTCATCTGGCGAGCGGCCTCAGCAAACAAGGGTTCAGTTTCATCTACTAAACCGATGTTGCCCAAATTCCACAAAAAAGCTAGCCAGCTGATCAGGAGTAACCACAGAATAGAAAGTGTCCATAGGGTGGTGGGATGCTGTTGCCAAGATTGCCACCAATTTTTAAACCTATTAGTTAATTTAAACTTCATCAATGGGCTAGGGGGTGATTGAGGTCTAGCAGGCTATCATGAGTCCAAAAGGGATAGCATGGTCTACAGGTGTGTTATTCTTGTTTCATTGAGTGTAGTAGATGCAGAATACCCGTCTTAATAATTTAGTTGATTTTTTATCGACGCGGCTGGGGCTATGGTTTGCTAATCCCTGGCGACGCCTGTCCATGATCCTGATTAGCTTTCTGTGTGGCTTCTTGGTAGGACAAGGCCTGTGTACTACAGCAGGAACTGGCCAGGAATTGATACTATCTGGGATGTTGATTATTTTTACAGAACCACTTAGCTGGTTGATTTATAGCGGTAAATTTCCAAAAGGTAAATCAAATCAAACCGTTGACCGGGTTTCATGGTTGGCAGATCTAGTCAATGCTTTTAAGATTGGTCTGGTATACAGTATGTATTTAGAAGCCTTCAAGCTTGGCTCTTGAAATAGTAATCAGTTATTAATCAGTTAGTAATCACTGCTGAGTCCTCAGAAGCGATATTTCCCATGCAACTACTGACCGACAAACGATAAATGAAAAGAGACACCAAGAGCGTTGGTCCAATTCTAGAGCAGTGGGTATCAGGACAAAAACCAAATCCCCTTGAATGTCAGCAACTGTTGGCTGAGGAACTGGCTGATCACCAAAAGGCAAAGGCGTTTGGCATCACAGAGGATAATGGTGAACAGGTAATCCAAGCGCGATCGCATTTGTTTGAGATAGTCTACCCAGATATTCTCGCTCTACCGTATTTTGAAACTACTCCTGAAACACAGCAAAAGACTCTCTTATCCCTTTGGAACCTCTGGCTTCCTTTAGCCATGGCGTTGGTATCCTGTCGTAAACAGCTGGGACGTCCTTTGATTCAAGGCATATTAGGAGGGCAGGGCACTGGGAAAACGACTCTAGCGGCAGTCTTAAGTGTGATTATCCACAAATTAGGCGAACGCACTCTCACCCTGTCTATCGATGACCTCTACAAAACCTACAAGGAGCGACAACAGCTTCAAGAACAAGACCCCAGGCTGATCTGGCGTGGTCCCCCTGGCACTCATGATGTTGAGCTGGGTTTACAGCTATTAGACCAATTACGATCCCCTTCCCCTACCGCAGAAATCCTCGTGCCTCGGTTTGATAAGTCAGCTTTTGGGGGGGCTGGAGACCGAATCACTCCAGAGGTGGTCGAAAGTATTGATATTGTATTGTTTGAAGGGTGGTTTGTTGGGGTTCGACCCATTGAGCCAGAGGTGTTTGATGGCTCCCTTCCAGAACCGATTCAGACCCTGGAAGACCGAGAGTTTGCTCGGGATATGAATCAGCAACTGAGGCTTTATGTACCGCTGTGGGAACGATTAGACCGATTGATGGTACTCTACCCTACTGACTACCGCCTCAGTCAGCAATGGCGACTACAGGCAGAGAAACAGATGATTGCTCAGGGGAAGTCCGGGATGGGAGATGCACAAATTAGAGATTTTGTCAACTATTTTTGGAAAGCTCTCCATCCAGAATTATTCATTACACCCCTGACTAGAAACCCAAATCTAGTAGACTTGGTGGTTGAAATTAATCCTGACCACACACCTGGTGTGATTTATTCACCAGGGTATACTGGTTAGCATGGATCCAACAAGCGGGTGATCGGACTCGAACCGACGACGTTCAGCTTGGGAAGCTGACATTCTACCACTGAATTACACCCGCAATCCTTTAATTATTTTTTTAACTATTATTTAACTAGTATTGGTATTATACCACTTCTTAATTGGGTCAAGGACTTGACTCGATTGAGAATTGGTAGATCAAGTCCGCAAAAATACTCATTATAAAAAAGATTGATAGGGAGATGGGGAAGATTTTTATTAAGGTTAATTACCTGGACATGATCTGATCGGGGCTTTCAGCTTGGGTTTTTGGTAAGCTGAAGACAAATATTAGCGTTCCCCATTGCTGCTGATATAGCGTCCAAGGATTACCCAGTTTAGATCTCAGAGTTTAGATCTAAGGCGTTAACCCTAAGGGAGCTATACAAAAGGTTAAACTACCAAAAATTGAATTCTACCAAACTAGTAAAACTAAGCCAGTGTCATGGGAATACTGGACTTTGTCTTAGCATTTAAGTCAATCAAAAATCATGTTTAACACCACTGAAATTCTAATTAACGCCTTTGTTATAAGACTCCGGGAAGGCTACCGCCGAACTTACGGGGGACTCAAACCTGACAACGAAGATATAATTGCTTGGGCTGGCAGCATGGCCATGGAAAATATTGCCAACAGTGATGCCCTCTATCACAATGTGGAACACTCCATCCTAGTTACCCTCGTCGGACAAGAGATTTTGCGAGGCAAACATATCCGTGAAGGTGGTGTAACTCCTCATGATTGGTTACACTTTATCATTTCTTTGGCATGTCATGATATTGGCTATGTTAAAGGAGTATGTCGCCAAGACCGAGAAAATGAACGACTCTACGCTACTGGTCAAAATGGGGAGATGGTTCATTTACGCCAAGGGTCTACCGATGCTGCTCTGACTCCTTATCATGTCGATCGGGCAAAATTATTTATTGATGAGCGCTTTGGTGGTCACAACCTGATTGATGCCGAGTTTATCAAGCGCAACATTGAACTGACTCGTTTCCCTGTGCCGAAGCAAGGGGATCATCAAGATACAGGTAACTATCCTGGATTAATTCGCGCCTCTGACTTGATTGGTCAACTGAGTGACCCACGCTATCTCAAAAAAACTAGTGCTTTGTTCTACGAGTTTGAAGAAACTGGATTTAACAAAGCCATTGGCTACCGCCATCCTGGAGATCTGCGGGAAGGCTACTCTAAGTTTTACTGGAATGGGGTATATCCTTATATTCAGGATGCCTTGCGTTACCTATCCTTAACTCAGGAAGGTAAACAAATTACGGCTAATCTCTTCTCCAATGTGTTTGTGGTTGAACACTCAGAAAATCAAAATGGAATGGTGAAAATGACACAAAAGGTTAATGTATAGCAGTTACCAATCTGTTGAGGTACTTTAATCCCGGGTTTTAGGGAACAGGTAATAGGGAATAGGGAATAGGGAATAGGGAATAGGGAATAGGGAAAAAATCCTGTGTACCTCATTAATATGATAAGCGCTATATAACCAGAAGCTATTAAAGGTGAAGGCTTAAGGGTGAACGGTGTTGGGTCAAGGGTGTTGGCTCAAGGATGGTTGCACCAGATTTCGATACCATCTTATTAGTATGGGGTATGGGTAAAACATAGCTAATCCAAGACACGCCCATACTAATAAGACCCATACTAATAAGACCCATACTAAGTAAACGCGAGGTGCTTTTCGCCCTTCCGGAGTCAGAATCCTAGTCAGAATCCTATGAACTGGTGGCAAAAACTTACCAAGAACCCTCTCGCCCGTTTTGGGGCATTGCTATTATTGACGTTTTATCTAATTGTCATTGCAGCAGATGTTGTTGCTCCCTATGATCCTTATGTGTCTCAGCCAGATGGTTCCCTGCTACCACCTACCAAGATCTACTGGCGTAACCAGCAAACCAAAAAGTTTATTGGTCCCCATGTCTATCCCACAACCCAAGGACCAACGGATTTAGAGACAGGCGATCGCAAACTGATTGTAGACTGGCAAAAGCCTTCGCCAGTGGGTCTATTTGTTCCAGTTCCGGAGTATAAGTTGTTTAGAGTGATTCCCTTCAACCGTCACCTGTTCGGTACAGTGGGTGAGGGTAAGATTAATCTATTAGGTACCGATGAGCAAGCTCGTGATCAGTTTAGTCGCTTGGTGTATGGGGGTCGGATTAGTCTTAGTATTGGTCTAGTCGGAATTGCGATCTCCTTTCCCCTTGGTCTAATCATTGGGGGAATTTCTGGCTATTTCGGCGGCTGGGTAGATGGGATCATCATGCGTCTGGTAGAAGTTTTGATGACTATTCCTGGTATTTACCTACTCGTCGCCTTAGCTGCTGTGCTACCACCTGGTCTAACTAGTGCCCAACGGTTTTTGTTAATTGTTTTGATTACCTCGTTTATTAGCTGGTCTGGCTTAGCACGAGTGATCCGAGGACAGGTGTTATCGATTAAGGAGCGGGAATTTGTCCAAGCTGCCAAAACTATGGGGGCGAATCCCTTTTATATCATTGTACGGCACGTTCTGCCCCAGACAGCTTCCTATGTGATTATATCAGCAACCTTGGCAGTTCCTGGTTTCATTGTGGCCGAGTCGGTGCTGAGTTTAATTGGGTTGGGAATTCAGCAACCGGACCCGTCCTGGGGAAATTTGTTGTCTTTGGCAACCAATGCCTCAATCATCGTGCTACAGCCTTGGTTGATTTGGCCCCCAGCACTGCTGATTATTCTGACGGTGTTGGCGTTTAATTTACTTGGGGATGGGTTGCGGGATGCTCTCGATCCTAGAAGTTTACAGCGCTAGCTATTTTAATACTCAAGGGGGAAGGATGGGTCGAGTTTGGAAAAAGCCTTTTTTTCTGGGTTCAATCATCAGCCTTGCTCTCCTTGAGCGCTAGCCCTTACCACAATAGTCCACAGACTTCAGTTTTAACAAAAAATCTCAGGGAACAATAATATTATAAATAGAATGTTTTGTGGCTGTGTTTACCCATTATCAAATACTTACTGGCTCAGACAATAATATATAAAATACGGCTCTTCCGTACTTGTTATGCTAAATAAACACTTTAGCTAAGGGAGCAGGGAGTAGTGTAAAGAGGCCGTATTCAGAAAATTTTGTTAGTTAAATAGCCTCATTTTCCTTATACAGTAAGCTTTATGAGTTTTTTAAGTTGAAATTTAGCATAAAAGGTACTGAAGAACCTAAAATACAAACCCAATCCAGAGCAAAGAAGAATATCACGGCAATTAAACAATAGTAAATATGGCTAGTGGCTGTTATCATTTTGCGCTCCAATTAATTTTAACATAGTACTATTTTTGGCGACGATAAAGACTGTCAAAAAGACCTAGTTTCGATAAAAAAAATATTTTTTGTTTCTTTATAATCATCGACAATTCCTTGTCTGTTTCTTTACAGTCCATGTGGCAAGACAGTAGCAGTTAGAAGAGACATACAGACTGGGGACATGAAAGCATTATCAGTGGCAAGTGTTACGGCACCATCTAATCTACCCAAGGAGTCACCTCCTCAAGAGTATCGGAGTGAGTATCCCTTCCGGACACTACTTTATCTCTACCGCCAAGACCTAGGTAAAATCGGACTGTCGATGGCGGTGTATGTGATCAAACACAGTCCGGAATGGATCAGACCATTGGTGATTGCTAATGTAATTGATATTATTGCCAACCCAAGCACTCACCCACTGTCGGAGTTATGGATTAATGGGGCTATCTTAGGGATTTCTGTAGTGCAAAATATCCCCACCCATTACTTACACATCCGGTTTATGAGTCTCGCGACTCGCAACATGGAGTCGAATCTGCGCTCACTAATCACCCAGCAGCTGCAACTGCTTTCAATTGGGTTCTACAAAAATAACAGCAAGGGAGCACTACAAACCAAACTCTTGCGGGATGTGGAACAAATTCAAGGGTTGGCAACAACCCTGTTCCAGTTTGTCCCTGCAGCTATGCTAACTATCTTAGTAGCAATTGTCGCTACTGCTATTCGTGCTCCTTGGTTCCTGCTGTTCTTCCTGGGAACTGTCCCAGCGGCTGTGATTCTGATCTCGGTACTCAGAGGACCGATTCGCGATCGCAATTCTGCTTTCCGACAACAACTAGAAGAAATGGCAGCTAGCTTAATCGAGATGATTCAGCTAATCCCAGTCACACGAGCTCATGGTGCTCAACAGACTGAGATAGAAAGGATTGATGGCAAGTTAGTGACGGTCAAACAGGCAGCGGTGCGACTTGACTCGATTAACGCCATCACCGATTCTTCTTCTTGGGTAACCCTACGGTTATTCAGTCTGGTTTGCTTGATCACCTCAGCCTGGTTAGTCTATACCAAGCAATGGGCAATCACAGTGGGGGATGTGGTGTTACTGACTGGTTATTTTGATTCCCTGACTAGCTCGATAGTGCAAATTTTAGCTGTATTGCCACAGATTGGCAAAGGTTTTGAATCCATTCGCTCAGTGGGTGAAATTATCGAGTGTCCTGACCTAGAGCGCAATCCTGGTAAGATAGCTCTGCAACAGGTGCGTGGTGAATTCACCTTTGAGTCGGTTAGTTATAAGTATCCCGATACGGAACAGTTTGCCATTCAAGACTTTTGTCTACAGGTCAATCCTGGGGAAACCATTGCCATCGTCGGACCATCCGGAGCCGGAAAATCTACCTTATTAAGTCTGATTATTGGTTTTATGGCTCCCACGACCGGAAGAGTTTTACTAGATGGTACAGATATGAGTAGCCTCGACCTACAGACCTATCGGAAATTCCTGTCAGTGGTTTCCCAGGAGACTATCTTATTTGAAGGTACGGTGCGAGAGAATATTGTGTATGGCAGTGAACAATTGGATGAAGAACAGTTAATCAAGGCGATTCAGGATGCCAATGCTTTAGAATTTATTCAGGAATTGCCCTCGGGACTTGATACTCTAATTGGGGAAAATGGGGCAAAACTTTCTGGTGGTCAACGGCAACGATTAGCGATTGCTCGTGCTTTAATTCGTAATCCACGGGTGTTAGTTCTCGATGAAGCAACATCGTCTCTAGATACTGCTTCGGAAGCTTTGATTCAGGAAGCTTTGGAACACTTGATGGAAAACCGCACAACGTTTGTGGTAGCTCATCGCCTGTCAACGATTCGGAAAGCTGACCGGATTGTAGTTATGGAACGAGGGCATATTGTAGAAGTTGGCAATCACGCTCAACTGCTGGAAAAAGATGGAACTTATACACAATTACATTCATTACAGATATAGCAGTTATCAATGGGGTGAGGTACTTTCATTATGGGTTTTAGGGAACAGGGAACAGCGGATCTGGGAACAGGAAAAAAAACCTGTGTATCTCATAGCTATGAGAAATGCTATATCACTCAGGCAAATCACCAAACTGTTCTCGATAACGAGCTAACAATGACTCCATTTGAGATAATTGCTCCTGAGCTTGTTCCTTTTGCTGACATTCTTGTTCGGCTCGTTGCTTTTCGAGTTCGGCTGCTTCAGTAGGGGTAGGAACTAGTTGTCCTTCTGCGGTAAACCAACGTAATTTTGAGTCATAAATTCCCAAATATAGTGCCAACTGTTGACTCCACAACCAACCTTCTTGATTAGGCTCAAGTTCGAGATAACAACCATCTACCAAGTGGAAGCCCTTCAATTCCAGGGTGTTGGGGTCAAACCAGAAATAGTCGGGAGTACGGAATGTATCTTGGTAGATTTGCTTCTTTAATCCTCGGTCCGTATCTGCCGTGGTAGGGGAAATAATTTCTACAATCACATTCGGATACTTCCCCTCTTCTTGCCACACTACCCAACTGTTCCGAGGTTTGCGCTCAGTTTGCAGCACCACAAAAAAGTCAGGCCCACGGAATTCTTCAGACTTACGTTGTCGAGGACTGTAATAAATAGTCAGATTTCCCGAGACATAGAAATCATCACGCTCATCCCACAACCACTCTAGGCATTGGATGAGTAGGGTCATTTGTAGTCGATGTAGATCAGTTTCCAAAGGTGGTTCGTCACTGAGTAAATCCCTAGGGGGTAATATAACATCTTCCGGTACAGTTGTTGCAGTTTCTGTTGCAGTTTCTGTTGGCGTTTTTAATTCTTGAGTCAAAGACATGGCAGCTAGGCTACAATGGGTGCATCTCATATTTGAAAATATTACGTAGGGTGCGTTAGGGGCGGCTCGCCGTCATTTTCCAGCTCGTAGCCAGCTTTGGGAAAGTCCGCCCCGTAACGCACCACCGAATCAAACAGCAAAAATGAGATGCACCCGGCTACAATAAATAGGTGGTACTTATTAGTCTATAGCAATTAGACGATTTGTCAGGTAAAAACTTTGTTTTTTTAGGGAGCAGGGAGCAGGGAGCAGGGAGCAGGGAAGATGCAAGAGGCAATAGGGAAAAAATAATGTATACATCATAGCTATAAAAAACGCTATATTCACGTAATATCTGAACAAATTTGAAAAATTATCAATCTCTGATCGCAACCATTCAGATAATAAATGATAACAGCGTTTTTCCTCACTATCAGCTACACCTGTTTCCTTTGCTATAGCTGATAGCTGAATGCTTATAATTTAGCATTAGCTTTTTTTTTTATCCTAAAATTACTCCCGGAAAAAAAAATTTAGAAAAACCCTTGACAATTATAAAGATAATCATTACAATAATCATTGTAAGCGAAATTTAGTTTTTTACTCATGTCTACAGACTTTATTCCGAATCACGACAATAATCTAAAAAAACAACGTATTAAGTACATTAAGGGCTCTCCTGAAGCAGTAATTAAGACTATTTACGGCCTTTCTGCACTGGGGTATGGGTCGGTTTCCGACTGGAGCCCTTTGCAAGCAACCGGCATTCCGGGGCAAGTAATTAGTTTTGCAACCAAGTATCAAACTTGGCGTTAATAGGTTAAATTTATGGGGGGGTTTCCCCCCTGGTATGGTCCGGTAGGATCACATCCGGATTGATTCGGAAACTGATAGACATGACATAACGTTTACAGCATTGATATAGCCGTGGATAGTATTTCTACGGCTATTTTTTTTGTAAGCATTTAGCTATCAGCTATCAGCTATCAGCTATCAGCTAATGCGCTACGCGAACAGCTATCGGCTTACAGCAAATTTTGCCCCCCTAGCCCCCCAAATTTGGGGGGAAATTGAGTTAAAGTCCCCCGCCCCCCTAACCCCCCAATTTTGGGGGGAATTAGCGGATGCTTCGCTTTTTGATAGTCGGGGATTTAGGGGGCTTGCAGCTAAAGGTAGTGAGGTCAATTCATCTTAAAACGGCTGTATGATTGGGGCTACACCTATGGTGTGCAGTGCCTAGTAACGGGTTTTGTCAGCTGATCTGTATTAAGCACTGCCCACCCTACATCAACTAAAATTAATTAAATTGATCGTAATGACCACCTATTGCAAAAATATAAACATAGTTATCATCAAATTTGTAAATAAGGCGATCTTTTTGAGAAATTCTTCTTGACCACAACCCCGATAAATTATGTTTTAACGGTTCAGGTTTTCCCATTCCTTTAGCGGGATCGTCTCTCAGCATTTCTTTGATGATTTTACAAAGGGTTTGATGGAGTTTTTTGTCTTTTTTACGAAGAACTTCGTAAATCTCCCAAGTTTTGCCCTCAAATACTAAGTATCTCATCTAGTTCTTCCTGATTGGGAGAGTAGCCTTTATTTTGGGTATGGGTAGCTTGAGAACGGTTAATCTGTTCCATTAAATGGCTATTTTGTAATACATACAATGTTTCTTGTTGTTGTTCCCAATCTTCGGCACTAATAATAATAAAGTCTCCCTGATTGGGATCGGTGATTTTGAGGGGAGTATGTTGATTAATGACTTGTTTAATAAAGTCTTGAATGTTAGTCTTAAATTGCTTGATAGGAATAGAGTTCACGGTTTTTTCCTCATTTATACTTAAGTATAGCAGGTTAATATTTCCTTGAGTTGCTTGTAAGCATTTATCTCAAGTCCGGTTGAATACCGATAATAAAAGTGTATTGAAGGCAGCTTTGCTGAAGTAAAAGAATAAGGTTTCAAGGGAATGGTGCGATCGCTTTTAGCGGCTCCTTGGTCGTTGGCCACGCTACGCGAACGGAGCATCGCAACGGTAGAGTCGGCTTCAGCTACAACAACCTATCCCTGAGTCTCTATCCGAAACAGTCTGTAGGTTAATCAACACAACGAGGCAGTAATTATTAAAAAATATTTCTAGTTTATTGACAAGAACTGCTTGTTATACTAAACTACTTTAACTAAAGTTCCCTATTCCCTTTCTTATATATAACTATGGCTGATGAAAGCTAATGAAGTTCTGGAAAAATATGCAGCAGGAGAAAAGGATTTCCGCAGGGAAAATCTTAGAGGTCAATCGTTTCAGGAGAAAGACCTTTCAGGAGCGGATTTTAGTGAAGCGGATATTAGAGGGACAAATTTTAAGAATGCTATTTTAAGGGATACTAGGTTTTGTAAAGCGAAGGCGGGATTACAAAAACGGTGGGTAATTGTTCTTCTGTTGCTTTCATGGATAACGTCAGGAGTATCAGGATTTACCAGCTTCTCTGGTAGGTTTTTAGTAGCGCGAATATTTACCTCTCAAGGCGTGGTAGAGCAAGTCTTCGGCTGGATAGCTTTGGTTGTAATAATTGTCTTATTTACTGTTACCCTTCGTCAAAGTATGGAAAAAGCCGGAACTTTGGCCATAGGCATTGCCGGAGTCGGAGCTTTGGTTCTAGCCGTTGCTATAACCGTATCTGGAGCAGGAATCGGTCCCCGTGCGGGAGCCTTAGCCGGCGTCGCCGAGTTTTTAGGTGTAGTCGGAGCCGGAGCCGGAGCTGGTGCTGCTGCCGTAGTCGTGGGATTTATCCAAGCTGTAGGGGTAGCTGGTGCCGGTGCCGTAGGCGGAGTTTTTGCCTTTGCCTTTGCCGGAGCTGTAGCCTTTACCTTTGGCGGAGCTGTAGCCTTTAACTTTTCCGGAGCTTTTGCTGGAGACTTAGCCGGAGTTATAACTATAGTCGTAGCCTTACTTGGCACTTACCTGGGCTGGCGTGTTCTAACAGGAGACCTCAAAGATGCCTGGATTCGTACTATTGCTATTGCATTTGCTGCCACAGGAGGTACCAGTTTTTACAAGGCAGACCTAACCAATGCTAATTTTACGGGAGCTACCCTCAAAAGTACAGATTTAAGAAAGGCTACTATCACTCGTACGTGTTGGCAAAATACTATTAAGCTGGACCGAGCAAGACCAGGTAATTCTCTGATAGCTGATACAGCTATCAGAGAATTATTGGTTAGTGGTAATGGTTATAATAAGTCTTATGTTGATGTCAATCTTAGAGGTGCAAATTTAAGAGGAGCTAATTTAAATAAGGCTAATCTAAAACTCGCTGATATTAGCGAAGCGACTTTACAAGAGGCTAATTTAGAATGGGCTAATTTAACGGAAGCTCAAGCAGTTGGTACTGATTTTACTAATGCTTATTTTACCGGAGCTTGTTTAGAAGCGTGGAATATTGATTCAACAACTAGGTTAAGTAAAGTTGATTGTCAGTATGTGTTTTTACTAGAGAATCCCAATGGGATGGGAAGTCGAGAGCGCCGCCCCCATGACTCTAATCGGGTTTTTCAACCAGGGGATTTTGAGAAGCTTTATCAGCAGGTTATGAATACGGTGCAGATTCTTCTGCGTAATGGGGTTAATCCAGAAGCATTTCGTCAAGCCTTTCAAGAATTAATAGGAAAAAATCCGGAAATTACTGGTGATTCGATTCAAGCAATTGAGAGGAAGGGAAATGATATTTTACTTACGTTGGAAGTTCCAGAATCAATAGATAAGGGTAAAGTCGAAAGAGAATTTTTGGCCGTTTATGAAGCTAGGCTGGAAGCAGCGAAACAAACGGCTCTGCTAGAGGCGGAAAGAAGTCATCTCAAGGATGTTAAGGAAATTGTTAGAGCTGCTTTCACTAGTAATCAGTTATCGAATCCTACAATAAATCTTACAAATACAGTTCAAGCGGATAATGATATGTCAGATAATTCACAGAGTTTTAATATAGACCAAGGCCAAGCTAATAATCCTAACAATAACTCTAATCTTGTCAATAACTCTACTATAGGTGGTGGTATTGCTGGGAGAGATAATAAAGGGGATGTTATACACCACCATGCTCCTGACAAAAACCTAGCCGAAGCAGCAGCTGAAATTCAGCAACTTCTAAACCAACTATCCCAGACTAATTCCACGAGTAATGAGATTGAGAAGTTAACAGTTGTAGCAAGGGCTGCTGAGGAAATAAAGAATAAACCAATCCTAAAAGCTAAGGTAGTCAATGCTCTAAAAGCTGGAGGAGTGGAAGCTTTTAAGGAAGCCATAGACCATCCTTTAGTTAACATTTTAATGGCTACTATTGAAGGATGGACGGAAGTTTAGGGATAAGTAATCAGCTATCAGTGGCGTAGGGTGTGTTAGGGACGGGCTCCCCTTGATTTTCCCCCTGTTAAAATCCGTTGAGACAGCCCGGCCCGTAACGCACCACCGGATCAAACTAGAGATCATTCACCCTTATTTGATCGAAGCCCTATAAATAATTGATCTGTAGATAACTTAAGGTTAGGAAAAAGGGAAGATTTGAGACAATCCCCTCTACGGAACATTACTTTCTGATATTGATCATTCACCATACAGCAGACCGTTACCGTCGGTTGTTTGGGGCTACCAATAAAGTATTTTCCGCCAATACCGAGATAATCGACAATCCAGTATTCTGGAATTCCCAAAGCTTCGTAATCTTCATACTTACGAGCATAATCATTCTGCCAATTTGTACTAACCACCTCAACCACAAGTTTTACTGTAGTACCCAGAGTTATCACTGGTTCCCTTGCCCACAGTGGTTCGTTGATTAGTTCTCCTTCATCAAGCACAACCAAATCTGGTCTGAAAGCGTTGAAGGTTCCTAAAGGCTGAATTAAGCAACGGTGTGGAATAAAATAAGGTACATCTAAACGATCTATTTCTACGTTAAGCTTTCGGCTAATCAATGCAACGACTTGCTCGTGGGGGCCCGTTGGTTCCATCTCAATTAGCTCTCCATCAATCAGTTCGTAGCGTTGATCGTCTCCATACTGAGCAATAAATTCTTCTGGACTGATACCGGTTTTGGTTGCTGATAGAATCATAGGGAACAGGGAACAGGGAACAGGGAACAGGGAACAGGGAAGAGATAAGAGGCAATAGTGCTTAGCCTATTGTAGGGTGCCTTCAAAGTAATCAACATCTGCTGCTTCAACCGATTGATTATAAGGAAGGCACCACCCAAAACCCTTGATTTTCACACTTGTTACCCTAATATTTTATCTTTTATTGTGAGTTACAATAACTCTATCGGACTCATAATCCGATCGCCCGTAGCTTAAAAGAGTCAAAAATATGCAAATAAGTCAATTCAATCAAATTTTAGAAATGATTGACGCTCTTTCTTTAGAGGAACAGAGCGATTTAATTAATATTGTTAGACATAGACAAATTGAACAAAGAAGAGAAGAAATCGCTGTTAATATTACTAAAGCTCACCAAGACTATAAACAAGGTAACGTTTTTCGAGGGACAGTTGATGATGTGATAGCTGAATTAAACGATTGATTCAGGAATAGCGGTAACTAAAATAAATACAAACAAAGCAACTTGTAGACACCCTCATGAATTCAAAAACCAGCTTGATCGCTCGCATTACTCAAACCCCTGGTCAGTGTGGTGGTCGTCTCTGCATTCGAGGGATGCGAATTCGAGTGACCGATATTTTAGAAATGTTGGCTGAAAATGTTAGTGTTACTGAAATTTTAGAAGATTTCCCCGATTTGGAACTGCCAGATATTCAAGGTTGTTTGCTTTTTGCTGCACGACGCAATTAGGAGCGAGCCCTTGGGTGGTGCGTTACGGAGCGGGCTGTTGTAACAGTCGCTACGAAGTTTAACATGAGGGCAAGCCCGCTCCTAACACACCCTACGCACGACGCACCCTACGCACTATTCCCTGTTCCCTGTTCCCTTTTCCCTATTAACTACTATTTATAAGTATTCAAGCAAACATGATCTGACCAATTAACTTAATTGAGCTACTACCTGATTTGCCAATAAGGTTTCATTAGTGAGTAAATCATCAACAGTAACTCTCAAGTAACGTTCAGCATCAACTTGAAACTGGAGTTTAATGCGATCGCTTCCGGGATTGCCCAGGGGTGTTAAGTTAGCCACACTTCTTGCCCCATCCCTGTCATTGAGGGGTTGCACAGCAGTTTGACCCTGGCCTAACTGACGAGTAATCAAGCGATCGCCTTCAAAATAAATCTCTGTGCCACCAGTTTGGGAGCCTAACTCTCCTAAAATTAGCTCTATACTCGGTTGATTCTCTACGGATGCTCCTAAGAATAGTTCTACTGGCTCACTCATGGGGTAAGGCTGTCCTTCTCTAATTATAGAGTGCCAGTTGTGACGCTTTAGCCGTCTATCCCAATAGCGAATTCCGTAGCTATGGTAGAGGAAATCTTGGACTTCGATACCTTGGCTGAGCTGAAGTGCGCCAGTTGCGATCGCTTCAAAGGGTTTTTGGCAACGAACCTTGCTTGAGTCGAAGTACTGGTTTACCCATGCCTGAACTGCTGGGATGTTCACCGTGCCACCCACTAACAAGACACCATCTATATCTGGCACTTCTATACCGCTGCGTCTTGCTTGTTGCAGCACTTCCGTCATCCTATCATCAAGGGTATCAAAAAACTGGTGTTCTTTGAGAATAGTTTCAAAGGTCTCCCGGTCTAGTTTTAGTTCGTAACTCTCGAAGGTTTCATCATTAAAATAGACTTCAGTGGCCTCAGACTGCTCAGACAGTTGAATTTTCAGGCGTTCTGCTAGTCGAGTAGTCAAAGGCGATCGCATTAACCCTTGAGTTTCCACAAAATAATCCACCAGCCAGTTATCAATATCTGTCCCACCCAAGTTTTGTCCCACTTTCGCCAGCACACGGGCAATCTTCACCTTCTGGCTAGACTCTTCACCAAAGGACTTTTGCCCCCACTTAAGAATAAACCCGAGAGGTTTTTTATTCCCTTGAGCCTCCTGATTCAGCTGCACCAGAGATAAATCCAGGGTGCCACCACCAAAGTCTATGACTAGCAGAGTATCCCCTTCGGCAATACCATAGCCCAAGGCAGCCGCTGTCGGTTCATCCAGCATCCTCACCTGTTCCACTGGCAACGATTGACAGATGCCACTAAGCCAATGGCGGTAAGCTTCAAAGCTATCCACAGGCACAGTCAGAATCACCGATTCAATCGCAGAATCCCCCGCCTCGGACTGGAGGGCTGATAGATTTTCAATAATTTGGTTGAGGAACCATTCCCCAACTTGTTCAAAGGTGATCACGGTGCCATCCAGTTCTGGCAGAAATCCCTGAACCTCAGCACCAATCCCCCGTTTGAAGCTGCGGAAGAATCGAGGGTCACTGGTAAGGTCCAATCCGCGATCGCGTACTGCCTGTCCAACCATAACCTTACCCTGAGCAGCATCTTCCACATACACCAAACTGGGAATTAAGGGAGGATTTTGACTAAGTTGCAGAGCAAGTCCTGGTAACGTGATCGTTTCTGGCGTTTCCGTGACAGGGTTCCAGCGAGTGATTACCGTATTGCTCGTGCCAAAGTCAATAGCGTAGGAGGTAGTACTGGTGCTAGGCATTAATGTTTATTGAACTGATCTTATTGATATTCTTTATTATTAAATATCAGTTTATGGCCGAACTACTCAATAGCCAAGACCTGTACCCAGGAAGACGCTTTAGCAATCCGTATCGGAATTGTCAGAATTTTTGATGCCATATTCCCGATTCCCGATTCCCGATTCCCGATTCCCGATTCCCTGTTCCCGATTCCCTATTCCCTTTAGACCTCCAACTCTTGCCTAAAGCTTAGCCATGCTGCCATAGCCTCTGGATTAGATGCTACTCCTTTTTGCATCAAAATCACACCATCTTTAAAACCAATGATGCCATACTCGTTAGTGTTGGTGACGCGGTCAATCATGTTAACTAAGGAACGCAACCGCTGACCATCATGCTTAAAGGCAATTTGATAGCGTTGTAACCGCCATAAATCTGCGATCGCATAATCCACCTTCACCACCTCGCCATTATCATTGCGCAACTGTAAATCCCCTAAGCGGATGATTTCCCGACGTCCTGACAGATGAGGCACTAGATAGGTAGTGGCTGAGACACTAGCATTTCGAGGAATCTGAGCCAGTAATGACCGGATCGACCCCACACGAGACCACTGTTGGGTTAACGGCACATATACAAAGGGTTGGTAGGAATCCGGAAGGAGGAAATAAAAGGTTCGATTTGGGCTAGAGGTAATGGTCAACACTACCGCAAGGGTTAGACAAAAAATCCAAAAGCGCCGAAACTTAGACCTAGCAGAGATCACAGCTTCACTAAATTGGGGATGAGCTGACCACCAAAGTATCGCGCCATAAAATAGCCCAGGTACTACGGTCATCGCATAGCGGATATTAATCGCAAGCACTGATTGACCTTTACCCAACAGGAGTTTGAGCAAGGGAAATGCTGCAATAGACCAAGAAGCGGGAGCAATAGCTGGTATAAATGCTAACGGTAACCATTGACCTAATAAATACTGAATGGTACCAAAAAAGGGAGTAAACAGTTCTACTAGTAAACGCCAGGGATTGGTCAGCATACCCTTAATAATCTCCAGAGTAGACGCCTCATCCCCATCAGCGTACTGACCAAAACGCTCAATCATGAACCGTTGAGAAATATCTTCCGAAAATATAGGCATAATTAGATTGGTCAAGACAAGTATGTAACCGAAACTGAGGGTACAAACTGCCAGACCAATGCGAGGATAGCGCCGACTGACAATTAAATAGAATCCCACACCAAACAAACCTATCCCGGAATCTTCCCGTACAGCTAAAATCAAAATTGCCAGCAACCAAAACAGCCACCACCAGCGTTTTTCCATAGCTAGCAGTAGCCCAAACACAAACAGGGGAATTTGGCAGATGTCATGGAAGTTGGCTAAGGTCGGACCGAGAATAGCATTAGCACAGTAAAAGCTAACCGTAATCATTGCTGCTAACATCGGTTGCAGATACTGTCTGGCCAGGATATACAAAACAACACCAGCAGCTGTTACCAAGGTTACCTGCAAAACCGTTAGGGTAGCGGGAAATGGAAACAAAGCATATAACGGTAACCAAAGTAATAGCGCGGGAGTAAAGTGTTGCCCTAATCGGTGGTAATATACATTTGGAACTTCCCCATTATGAACTACATTAGTAGACAGTTGGGATGAAAGGGTACTCTGAAAGAAGCGACCGTGACTGCCATTCCAGAAGACTTGATTAAAAATTCCTTGATCGTAGGAAGAATAAAAAGTATAGTGTCGATGTAGAGTAAAAATTAAGGTGAATAAAAAAAATGCGATCGCCGCAGTAATAACAAGTTTTAAACCAGGTTTTTTTGTCATTTGTCCTTTGTCATTTGTCCTTGGTATTAAGCTCCATACATAAAGTTTCGCTTTTTTAAAACTACTCTTGTTTTAAACACACCCGAACTAAATCCCTACAAAGGTAATTGCTAATTGCTACTACTCCCGAGCCCTTGCCAATCAGCACTTATCACGTCACACGTCTGACATCTGACTTCCCCATTACTTACTATGGGGATTTTAATCGTAAATGTTGTACCAACGCCCAATTGACTAGTCAGTTCAATCTCTCCCTGATGCTGTTCCACACAGCGTTTCACAATCGATAATCCCAGACCAGTCCCTTGAATTGTTCCCACATTTTTTGCTCGATAAAAAGACTCGAAAATTTGATTTTGGTCTGCTTCAGCAATTCCAATTCCTTTATCCTGGATGCGGAACACAACCAACTGCTGTTTCAGATCACAGGTTAGGTTAAAGGTCACGATTTCATGAGAAGGAGAATACTTTAGAGCATTGGTAAGCAGATTAGTTATAATGTAATGTATAAGCTTATCATCCATACAGACTTCTGTATAGACCCCGTCAGAGGTAAAAACAATCCGATTGCGGCTGGCTTCATCTAGGCATAGTTCTGCAATTAAATCCTGGCAGAATTGCTCTAAGTTCATCGGAGTTGGAATAAATTCTAGCCGACCTACTTCAGCTTGACCGATTAGCAACACCTCTTCCATCAACTCAGTCATGCGCTCTACTGAAATAGTAATTCGTTTTAGATAACGCTGCTTTTGCTCCTGAGTGGCCAGATTACCATAGCGCTTAAGTAATTCAGCGGCAGTTAGGATCACACTGAGGGGATTACGGAATTCGTGGCAAACGGTGGAGACGAACTGGGAGCGGAAATCTTGGATTTCTTGCTCTTTTTCCAACACCTGCTCTAACATTTCTGTCTGAGGATCCTCGCTGATATCCCAAAACGCGAGCACTACTCCATTCACGTTTCCCAGTTGGTCTTTTAGGGGTGAAGCACTATTACCAACGGCAATTCGACCACCATCCTTTGTAATCAAAGCGTTATGCTCGCCCAGATAGACAACTTGTCCGGTCTTGATTACTTTATCTAGGGGATACTTGACTAGATTACCAGTCAGATCATTAACAATTGGCAACACTGAGGTCAGATCTCGCCCCCATACCTCGGATTGGTTCCAGCCAGTCAGAGCTTCAGCGGGAGCATTCATAAAGGTAATGATACCTTGGGTCGTGGTAGCAATAACTGCATCATCGATAGAGTTTAAAATGGATGACAACTGAGCTTGGCTGCTCTGCAACGACTGCTCCATCTGGTATTGCTGGAGAGCAATTTCAATAGCAACCCGCAAGTCTCTGTCGTTAAAGGGTTTGGTCACATAACCAAAGGGTTGGGTAACTTTAGCCCCTTGCAAGGTATCTTCATCCCCATAGGCAGTTAAATAGACGATAGGAATACGTAAATGTTCACGGATTTGCCTAGCAGCAGTAATACCATCCATCTTGCCTTTGAGGAAAATGTCCATCAGCACTAAGTCAGGCTTAGTTTGAGCGGCTTTGGTAATGGCTTGAGAGCCAGATGAAGCAGTAGCTGATACCATATACCCCAGTTGCTTAAGCTGGCTAGCAATTGTCTTAGCAACAATAACTTCGTCTTCTACAACTAACACCCTGGTAACCACTATTGTTGTCCTATTGCCTCTACAATTGTTGGTGTTGAGAATAATATTCTGAAAGCTGTGCCCTCGCTATGGCCCTGAAACATACTCCCCTCTAGTTGCTCCGTTGCCAGGTCATAAACTAACGATAATCCTAAAGACTGGGTATTACGCCAATCTAACTGTTCTGGTAAACCAACTCCATTATCTCGGACAATCAATTCAACGTCATCGTCCCCGCTACGGTGCAATTCAATGTGAATCTCACCAGAGCGTCCATTGGGAAACCCGTACTTCAGGGAATTGGATACCAGTTCATTGATGATTAGACCGCAAGGGATGGCCTGATCAATACTGAGCGGAATGGGTTCAATAGTGGTGTGCAACTGAATCCTATCGCTAGTTATTTGATAAGCTACCAGTAAGTTCACGGCTAGGTTCTGGATATAATCGACTACATCCAGGTTGCCTATCACTGAGGCACCATAAAGTTTCTTATGAATGAGAGCCATGGCTTCAAGGCGATGGCGAGCTTCCGACAGGTGTAGTCGGGTTTGGGGTTCATCTATTGTCACAGATTGCAAGTGTAGCAAGCCAGAAACAATTTGTAAGTTGTTTTTGACCCGATGGTGAATTTCTTGGAGCAGCACCTCTTTCTCAACTAGGGTAGCTTTGAGGTTTTCCTCGACCTGTTTGAGCTGTGTGATGTCGATGGCTATGTTATAGATCCGAGTGGGAGTGTTATTAGCATCCTTGAGGAGGTGAGCACGATGGCGAATCCAACTCACAGCTCCATCCGGTCGCAAAATTCTGTAGTCAATATCTTTGGCACCAGTTGACAGCAGGGTTTGCTCTGCCAGTTGATAGGTTTCGAGATCCTCTGGGTGAACCACTGATTCCCACAGGCGTAAGTTTCCGAAGAACTCAGTGATACTGCGACCATAGACTTGCTCGGTAGCACTGTTAAGATAAAGCAGTTTGTCAATCGAAGGATCAAAAGACCATACCACTGCTTCTAGGTCAGCCAGAATACTCTCAAGGCGTTCTTGGCTCAACTGCCAAGCATGTTCATTTTCCCCCAATTGCTCCTCAAACTGCTGATTGACAGCAACTTCCTGCTGCCATCGCTGATTAGCTGCCACTAATTCCCTTTCTTTTTGAGTCAACTGTTGCTGTAAGTCTTCGACCTTAGTCACGATAGCAGAGAGGATTGCTGCCATGGTGTGGGGGGTCACCACACGTACTACTTGACCTTGCTCATCCACTAGGGGTAGGTGACGAATCTGGTGTTGACGTAATTGGGACTCTACCAAGAAAATGTCCGGTGTCGGTATGATGGGCAAGGTAATTAACTCTTGAGTCATCACATCAGCAATGGAAACCCCTGAGTGTACCATTCCAGCTGTTGCTACTTTGACCACATCCCGTTCTGTAAAAATTCCTACCAATTTCTGGTGCTGTACTACCAGCACATAGCTCCTTCCAGTTTGATTCATCGTAGCGATCGCTTCCGTTACTGGAGTATCGGGAGCAATGGTGAGGGGCTGCTGGTCGCCAGGAAAATTTACAATGGAAAATTGACCAGAAATGCCATTTTTCAGGTAATCTTTAGCTTCCATATAACCCTTGAAGCGCCAAATTATTGGATACTTTTAGGGAGTCGAAAGATAAACATTAACACAATCCAGTAGCAATTCAAAGAGACGGTATGCATCTCAGTGAAATTACTCATCCAAATCAGTTGCACGGTCTATCGATTCGTCAACTAGAGGAAATTGCCCGTCAAATTCGCGAGAAACATCTCCAAACCATAGCTACTAGTGGTGGTCACTTAGGGCCAGGCTTGGGAGTGGTAGAATTAACCCTAGCTCTGTATCAAACACTTGACCTTGACTATGATAAGGTAGTCTGGGATGTGGGACACCAAGCTTATCCCCACAAAATGCTCACGGGGCGCTATAACCGATTCCATACCCTACGGCAGAAAGATGGTATTGCTGGTTATCTAAAGCGCTGCGAGAATAAGTTTGATCACTTTGGAGCAGGTCATGCGTCCACCAGTATTTCTTCTGCTTTGGGTATGGCCCTCGCCCGAGACCGCAGAGGGGAAAATTTCAAAGTTGCAGCAGTTATTGGTGATGGTGCTCTGACCGGTGGCATGGCCTTGGAAGCCATCAATCATGCAGGACATTTACCCCATACTAAACTGCTGGTGGTGCTCAATGACAATGAGATGTCCATCTCCCCCAATGTGGGGGCTATTCCTCGTTACCTCAACAAAGTGCGGCTTTCTGAGCCAATGCAGTTTATTACTGACAATTTGGAGGAACAGTTCAAACATCTCCCCTTTGTCGGTGAGTCTTTATCCCCAGACTTGCAACGGCTCAAGGAAGGGATGAAGCGTTTAGCTGTACCTAAGGTCGGAGCAGTATTTGAAGAACTTGGCTTTACTTACATCGGACCGGTGGATGGTCACAATCTAGAGGAGTTAATTTCCACCTTTACCAACGCCCACAAGCTAGATGGACCAGTGCTGGTGCATGTGGCAACTACGAAGGGCAAGGGGTATGCGATCGCAGAAGCGGACAAAGTGGGTTACCATGCCCAAAGTCCCTTCAACCTAGCTACGGGTAAAGCGCTTCCCGCTAAAAAACCCAAACCCCCCGGCTATTCCAAAGTGTTTGCCCATACCCTGGTCACACTAGCTCAGAATAATCCCAAAATCATTGGCATCACGGCAGCTATGGCTACTGGGACAGGGTTGAATAAATTGCAAGAAAAACTCCCTAACCAATACATTGATGTGGGGATTGCGGAACAACACGCGGTCACCCTAGCGGCTGGCCTAGCCTGTGAAGGAATGCGGCCAGTTGCAGCTATTTACTCCACCTTCTTACAACGGGCTTACGACCAAATCATTCACGACGTTTGTATCCAAAACCTACCGGTCTTTTTCTGCCTCGACCGTGCGGGAATTGTGGGTGCTGATGGCCCTACTCACCAAGGGATGTATGATATCGCCTATTTGCGATGCATTCCCAATATGGTAATTATGGCTCCCAAAGACGAAGCTGAACTGCAACGTATGGTAGTTACAGGAGTAAACCACACCGATGGTCCGATTGCCATGCGCTATCCTCGGGGTAGTGGTTATGGCGTTCCCCTGATGGAAGATGGTTGGGAAGCCCTACCCATTGGTAAAGCAGAACTCTTGCGTAATGGTGACGACCTGTTAATGCTAGGGTACGGCAGTATGGTTTACACCGCCATGCAAGCCGCTGAAATTCTTAGCGAGCATGGTATTGAAACAACGGTGATTAATGCTCGTTTTGTCAAGCCCCTGGATACAGAATTAATCTTCCCCTTGGCTCAGAAAATTGGTCGTGTAGTTACCCTAGAAGAAGGGTGCTTAATGGGTGGCTTTGGTTCAGCGGTGGCAGAAGCACTGATGGATAATGATATATTAGTTCCCCTCAAGCGCTTTGGTGTACCGGATCAATTAGTGGATCATGCCAAGCCCGATGAATCAAAAGCTGATTTGGGGCTAACTGGCTCTCAAATTGCTGAACAGATCAGGGAAGCATTCTTTAATAGACAGCCCTCTGGTGTTAGTTAATCTATGAATGTTAACAGTTGACAGTTAACGGTTAACGGTTAACGGAACCGTTAACCGTTAACAATATAGAAATTAACAATATACAGATTTTCGATGAATTCATCCACATACCAAGTGTATCCCGTTGTTTGGGAAAACGACCGAGTTATCCTTATTGACCAAAACAGCTTACCCAAAAAATATGCCATTGTAGAAATCAGTCGCTGTGAAGATATGGTTGAGGCGATTAAAACTATGATTGTTCGGGGAGCACCAGCTATTGGGGTAGCAGCGGCTTATGGCATTTACCTTGGCGCAAGAGAGATTAAAACTCAAGAACGTAAGGCTTTCCTTGAACAGCTTGAAGTTGTAGCGCAGCAGTTGCGGCAAACTCGTCCTACAGCCGTGAATTTGTTTTGGGCAATCATGCGGATGCTTAAAAATGCCTATGAAACGATCGGGACAGTAGAAGAGATTAAAGCTTCCTTACTTGAAACAGCTAAACAAATTCAGCTGGAGGATTTACAAACCTGTCAAGCCATAGGCGATCGCGGATTAGAGGTATTACCGAAAACCCCCGACAAACTGTGTCTTCTGACCCATTGTAATGCAGGAGCGTTGGCAACCGCTGGGTATGGTACTTCCTTGGGAGTGGTGCGTTCGGCGTGGCGGGATGGGCGATTAGCCAGATTATATGCTGGCGAAACCCGCCCCCGCTTGCAAGGTGCTAGGTTAACTACCTGGGAATGCGTCGAAGAAGGTATTCCGGTTACTTTAATTACTGATAGCATGGCCGCCCATTGTATGAAACAAGGGCTAATTGATGCGGTTGTAGTGGGAGCTGATCGCATTGCTGCCAATGGGGATACGGCTAACAAAATTGGTACCTATAGTTTAGCCCTGATTGCTCAAGCTCATCAAATACCGTTCTTTGTGGCTGCTCCAATCTCAACCATTGATTTTCAGCTATCTACTGGCCAAGAGATTCCCATTGAAGAACGTCACCCCTCAGAAATTTATCAGATTGGGGAGACAGTGATTTGTCCCCCTAAAGTGGAATTTTATAACCCAGCTTTTGATGTGACTCCGGCGGAGTTAATTACTGCCATTATTACTGAAAAAGGTGCAGTTGCCCCCAGTGAGCTGTCACAACTTAACATTAAGCAATCAGTGTGACATCTATCTTGGTTTTAGGGAGTAGGGAGTAGGGAGTAGGGAGTAGGGGTAACTAAAATGATCAATTAAAATAACATAAAATATCAAATAGCTAAGAGGAAATCGTGAACGGAAAACTGTCCACCCAACGCTTAATTGTGTGTGGCTTAAGTGTAGCTATCCCGTTATTATACGCAGAGGTAGCCACCGCCGCCGCTGATCTAACCAATACTAGTTTCACTAACTGGAAAGAAATTCGCTATGAAAGCTTTCTGCCAAGGGTTGAAACACCAGAATTGTCTCCTCTCGAAGAAGTCAATCACTATCTGCGGCAAGAGGAAGATTTCTTTAATAATACCCCTCGTTTAGTGATTAAACTAAGTGAGCGTCGTGTTTATGTTTATCGAGGAGATAAACTCGAAGCCAGTTATCCAGTTGCCATCGGTCAGCCTGGTTGGGAAACCCCTACAGGCAATTTCCAAGTGACACAGATGGTTCAAAATCCAGTTTGGAAGCATCCTATAACTGGTGAAATCGTTGCTCCAGGACCAGAAAACCCTCTTGGTCCAAGGTGGATGGCATTTTGGAGTGATGGAACAAACTACATCGGCTTCCATGGTACCAATGCTGAGGAACTGGTGGGAGAAGCAGTGTCTCACGGTTGCATCCGGATGCGTAATGATGATGTCAAAGCTTTGTATAACAGAGTGGCTTTGGGAACTTCTGTAATGGTACAGGAATAGTTATTTTTGACAACTCCCCCGGCGCGAGTAATCCTCGTGCTGGGGATTGAGGCAGGTTCCTCAGGGCTTGTGACAGTTACTGAAAATGTCCACTAATCTAACACTATCTCCAAGCATCTGTTAGATTTAAGTCATGGTACTTATACCAATCCGTAAGGCGGTCGAACTTACGGGACTATCAAGGAACACGTTAAGGAAGTACGCGGACAATGGAACCCTCAAATGCGAAAGGACTCCAGGAGGAACTAGATTATTTCAAACATAAGATATCATCAGGTTCGGAGCTCGACGTTCAAAACCTGATCAACTTCGTGAACGGAATAGTAAAACGATCTGCTACTGCCGAGTCAGTACCAGCAAGCAAAGAGACGACCTCGACAGACTTCTCGCCTACCTCCACTCCCTTTTTCCCGACGCCGAAATCATCTTTGACATCGGCTCAGGTCTCAACTACTATTGAAAAGGGCTTAAAACCATACTGGAGCGAATTGTCCTCGGAGATAAGCTCACGATTGTTGTTGCCTGTAGAGACAGACTTACCCGATTTGGGTTTGAACTCATTGAGTACTTGGTTAGAAGTTACCGTAAGAGTAGTGCAGCCTTTATAGTTGGTAAATTATGCAGCATAGGGTAAAGGTTTTGTAGTAAGGCTGCACTACTCTAAGGTTTCATCTCCGGTCAGTCTCAACGGTGGAAAAATCCTGGTTCTCAGCCAACCTGAAAGTTGTCCAGAATCCGAACTTACCGCAGATCTTCTCTGAATCATTCATGTCTTCTCTTGCCGGGTTCACGGACTCCGAAAGTACGGCAAGAAAATCAAAGAAGATTCGACTGTTCCTAAATCCTGACCAGCGTACGCTTATTCGTAAATGGTTCGGAGTATCCCGTTATGTGTTCAACAAGACCGTTAAAATCCTGCAAGCAGGCGTTGTAAAAGCCAATTGGAAAGCAATCAAGACCGGAATACTAAATGACCTTCCCGAGTGGTGCAAGGAAGTGCCTTATCAAATTAAATCGATAGCGATAAAGGACGCTTGCACCGCTGTCAGGGAGGCAAAGAAAAAATACAAAAAGACGTCGCAAATTAATCGGGTAAGGTTTAGATCCAGGAAAAACCCCATTCAATCTTGTTATATTCCCAAGTCAGCAGTTTCTGCTGTGGGAATTTATCACACAAAACTAGGAAAACTATCCTACTCCGAAAGTCTTCCTGACGATATTTGCGACTGCCGACTAACCAGCAACAATGGAAATTACTATCTAGTAGTCCCCCACAAAGTAACTAAAAAGAAAACCGAAAACCAAGGTAGAGTAGTTGCTTTAGACCCTGGCGTTAGGACTTTTGTCACATTCTTTAGTGAAACATCCGTAGGTAAAATTGGACACAGAGACTTTTCTCGTATTCAGCGATTGTGTCAACATTTGGATAATCTATTATCCAAGATTAGCAAGGCTAAACGTGGGCAAAAACGCCGAAGGAGAAAAGCTGCCAGACGAATGGTCATCAAGATTCAGAACCTGATCAATGAGCTTCATCACAAGACAGCTAGATTTTTAGTTGATAATTTTGATGTGATTTTACTTCCCACTTTTGAGACAGCTCAAATGTCTAAAAAAGGAAGTAGGAAAATTAGATCTAAGACTGTTCGCAATCTGCTTAATTTTGCTCACTATCGTTTTCAAGAGTTCT
The DNA here is from genome assembly GCF_010672095.1 of Moorena sp. SIO3I6. Classification (NCBI taxonomy): domain Bacteria; kingdom Bacillati; phylum Cyanobacteriota; class Cyanophyceae; order Coleofasciculales; family Coleofasciculaceae; genus Moorena; species Moorena sp. SIO3I6. The sequence goes on from NZ_JAAHHU010000001.1 coordinate 69,974, forward strand.
TGAAGCATAAAGCTTGTGAAACCGGTAAAACAGTAGTGGATGTTTGCGAAGCCTATACCAGTAAAACTGTTAGTTGGACAGGAGAGTTGGTCAATATCGGCGGAAGCAAAACAATTAAATCAAAAATTGATGGGCTCGTCATGGATAGAGACATCAACGGCGCTCGTGGTATATTTCTGCGTTCGCGCAGCGTGGCCTACGGCCATGCCCTGGGAGATACCCCCTGGCTGAGAAATCAGCTTGCATTAGTGAGCCAGGATTGACCTTTGGTAGATTTTGGTAGCTAAAAAGTATCGGAACCTGAGACTCAGCAACCTACCCCTGATAACGCGATCGCACTGCCGATAGAAACTTATATGATTTCCGGATAATTACCCTTAATAAAATCTCCCCCATCTCCATCTCCCCATCTCCCCATCTCCCCACCCTCCCCAAACTTTTATTATGGGTATTCAACCGGACTTGATATTAGTATTAGGGTAGGGTTGGCAAACGATGGTGATTCAAGCTTGTTGGTATATATCCCTGGCATTTGCTCACCGTACTTGAGGGGTTAAATACGCTACAATTCAAGCAAACTGGGTGTTTAGATTCCCTATGCTTGACACATTCTCGACTCAACTCTATCAACTCCAACAATTCGCTAATAACCTGGTTGACAGCCAACTGACTCACCTGAGCCTAGTCAGCATAGCCATCATCTTTGCTGCTGGGTTGCTGACTAGCCTAACCCCCTGTATGCTATCAATGCTACCGATCACGATGGGCTACATCGGTGGTTATGAAAATCAAGGACGGCTGCAAGCTGCTACCCAATCGGTATGGTTTGCCTTAGGCTTAGCCACAACCTTAGCTGCATTAGGAATTATCGCAGCATCTATCGGGCGAGTCTATGGTCAAATCGGTGTTGGCTTACCGATTATTGTCAGCGTAATCGCCATTATTATGGGGTTGAATTTACTAGAAGCACTACCGCTACAGTTTCCAAGTTGGGGTGGTATGGATTGGATTTCCCAGGAATGGCCGAAAGGGTTACGCTCTTATCTCATTGGTTTGACCTTCGGTTTAGTCGCTTCTCCTTGCAGTACACCGGTATTAGCAACGTTACTGGCTTGGGTTGTCTCAACTAAAGATTTAGTGTTAGGTGGTGCCTTGCTGTTGTCTTACACAGCTGGTTATGTGGCACCCTTGATCTTGGCAGGTACGTTTACTGCTTCAATTAAACGATTATTAGAATTGCGACAGTGGTCGGCTTGGATTACACCAGTAAGTGGTGCGCTATTGGTGGGATTTGGTGTGTTTTCGTTGTTGTCTCGGATTCCAGTGGGAATTTTTTGAGTGAGTACTGAGTGCTGAGTGCGTCGTACTATCAAGAAAGCAAGTAATTAACTAGACTTAATATGACTAGAGAAAACTCATCAGATAACTCATCAGAAAATTCATCAGATAACTTATCAGAAAACTCATCATTGATGAGTGGCAGTCGGTTGTGGCGTCGGTTAGTATCAGTGCTGGCTAACTTACGGTTAGCGATTATCTTGCTGCTTGCGATCGCATTATTTAGCATCAGCGGTACAGTGATTGAACAGGGGGAATCTCTGGCGTTTTACCAAGCCAATTATCCTGAAGACCCAGCTTTGTTTGGTTTCCTCAGCTGGAAGGTGTTGTTGCTCCTAGGGTTAGATCATGTCTACCGGACTTGGTGGTTTTTGTCCTTATTAGTGTTATTCGGTAGTAGTCTGACCGCTTGTACCTTCACTCGTCAATTTCCGGCTTTAAAAGCAGCCCGGAATTGGAAGTTTTATAAAGAACCCCGCCAGTTTGGGAAACTTGCCTTGAGTGTAGAGTTGGACAAGGGCTCTTTTACTTCCCTGACTGAGTTGTTAGAGAAGCGGCGTTACAAGGTATTCCAAGAGGGGGATACTATCTACGCCCGTAAAGGAATTATCGGACGGATTGGTCCAATTGTAGTACATGCCAGTATGTTGATTATCCTGGGAGGGTCAATTTGGGGGTCAATGACAGGGTTTACCGCTCAGGAAATGGTTACCAGTGGCAATACATTCCAAGTTAGAAACATTATTGATGCCGGTCCGTTTGCTTGGCCCCAAATCCCCAAAGATTTGTCAGTGCGGGTGAATCGCTTCTGGATAGATTACACTCCGTCCGGGGATATTGATCAATTTTACTCCAATCTGTCAGTTTTGGATAGTCAAGGTGAAGACATTGACCAAGAAACTATTTATGTGAATAAGCCTCTCAGATATCGAGGTGTCACCTTTTACCAAACCGATTGGGGGATTGCTGGGATTCAGGTGCAGTTGAATAATAGTCCAATTTTCCAGCTTCCCATGGCACAACTTCCCACTAATGGTGAGGGGCGGATTTGGGGCACTTGGGTTCCGACAAAACCTGATTTAAGTGAAGGGGTATCCCTTTTAGCTAGGGATTTGCAGGGAACCCTGTTTGTTTATGATGGAACCGGTAATCTCGTTTCAACTGTTCGTTCTGGTATGGGGATTAAGGTCAATGGGGTAATACTTAAAATTAAAGATGTCATCGGCAGCACTGGCTTACAAATTAAAGCGGACCCCGGTATTCCCTTTGTTTACACTGGCTTTGGCTTACTGATGTTAGGGGTACTGATGAGTTATGTCTCCCACTCTCAGATTTGGGCATTACAAAAAGGCGATCGCTTTTATATTGGTGGGAAAACCAATCGTGCTTTGGTCACCTTTGAACGGGAATTGATTGAGATTTTAGAGCAGGTCGGTGAATCATCCCAGACCGTAGAACCTTTACTCGCAAAATCTGCTTAAGTATTTAGCGATGCAGCTTCCGAACAGGGGAGCCAGTGCGGCCAAGACGTGCTAGTTGTTCAATAGATAGTTGTTCAATTCTGCAGTTAGACCCTCAACTTGAGGGGCTTTCATAATAGTGTAATGGTCTCCAGTAATAGTGTGAGTTTGGATATCACCTAGAACTAGAGAACCCCAGCCATGGGTTGGGTCTTCAATTACTGCTGGGGAAGTTTGACTAGCATTTATAAGGAGAAGTGAACCTGGATAAGCTTTTGGTTGATAATGAGAGTTTGCCATCATATTTGCTTTAAAAACTTCCCATAAAGAACGCATTTGCTCTATTTCTATGTCTGATGGGAATATCCCTTGCTGTTTGCCTTGCTCAAATAGATGCTTGACTTGCATCGGATGTTCAAGTTGTCTAAGTGTTTCATGGGATATATCTAACTCTTGACCATAGAGACCTCCCAAATCTTGAGCCAATTGATTTACTATCATGGCTTGATCTATTTCTGAAGGTTTCCGCATTACAGTGGGTGCATAACTGTCTATTAAAGTTAGAAGAGCCACTGGAGTATTTTTAGCCTGTAATTGTTGTGCCATCTCATAAGCAATTACACCTCCCATAGACCAGCCAATGAGGTGTAATGGTCCTTGGGGTTGAATTGGTTTTATTGCCTCAATATAATGGGATGCCATCTCCTCAACAGAAGTTAAGGGTTGCTGTTGCCCATCTAAACCAAGAGATTGTAAACCATATACTGGATAATCTTGAGCTAAATGACGAGCTAACTCTGCATAACACAGGACATTGCCACCAACCGGGTGAATACAGAATAATGGAGGTTGGTTTCCACTGGTTTTAATGCCCACTAAGATGGGATTTTGTGTATTTACTGAAGAACCCAGAAGGCTGGCTAGTTGTTCAATGGTGGGACTTTGGAAAAGGGTGGCTAAAGGTAAATTGATTTGGAATTGTTGTTGAATTTTTGACATCAGACGGACAGCTAGAAGGGAATGACCGCCCAGTTCAAAGAAGTTATCTTGTACTCCGACAGAGGTGAGATTCAAAACTTCTGACCAGATTTGAGTCAGTTGAAGTTCTATGGTTGTACGTGGTGCGACGTATTTATGTTCTCGGGTAATTTTCCCATCAGGTGCGGGTAGGGCAAATCGGTCTACTTTGCCGTTTGGTGTCAACGGTAGAGTCTCCAAAATCACTAAGGCACTGGGCACCATGTATTCTGGTAATTTCGTTTTGAGGAAGCTAGATAATTGTGAAACCAGATGGCGATTCGATTCTTGCTTTAAGGGATTGTTGGCATAAGCACTCCAGGCTTTGATTGGAACAGTTGCTTCCAAGTTTGGAATTACCCTTTGGGAGTCACAGGCCGATTCATTACGTATAAAGATGGCATCATAGCAACCATTGCCGCCAGTACCAGACCAAGTAATATGTACCGAATAAGGTAATTCATCCTTCAAATTCCATAAATTGTCCGGCTCTACCCCTATGTGTTTTTTCTCCTGCAAAATCTTACGCAATTGACCTACAGTTTCGAGTTTCCTGAAGTCATCAAGCTCTTGAACAAGTGTGACTTCTTCTTGCAAACGAGCATTAGGGATGTGCTTAATACCAACCACCTCTGGCTTCTTATCTAGTAAAATTCGTTTGATAGCTGATAAGTTTAAACCCTCTTGATCATAGTCAAGCCATTCGGGGGTGACTGTGGCACATACTTCCTGGCCAACATGAAGAATTACATCGTAACGGAACTTAGTTAGCTCATTCTGATAATCCCCAGGTTTCAACTGGATTTGAACTTGTTTTATTTCTGGGATATATTCCCTTAAAGCTAGAAAGAAGGCTGGGTCGATCACCAATTCTTCTTCTTGCTTAACAGCTGTTTTTACCTGCTGCCTCAATTTGTCTATGGTTAATGAATCTGAGGCGCGATCAAACTTAGTTGCGGTATGAAACGTTTCTAATAATGGCAAGCTGCGAACATCACCGACAAATAGGAAACCTCCTTTCGTTAAACTATTTACTGCACCTTTCAAAACTTCTATCAGGTAATCGATGCTTGGAAAATACTGCACAACTGAGTTAAGGATAACAGCATCGAATCGGCCTTTTTCAATGCCTGTAAAATCATCAGCCAGTTTTTGGCTTAGGCTTACATGTGAATAGCTATCTTCCAACGGCTGGATTTGCTGCTGAACATAATCTAAAGCTACCTTACTAAAATCGGTACCATGGTAACTCAAACAATGAGGAGCAATCTGGAACAGCAACATGCCTGTGCCACAACCGATCTCCAACACATGTTTGGGTTGCCAAAAGATAATTTTTTCAACAGTGGAATCTACCCATTGACGCATTTGCTCCTTAGGGATTTGGTTACCTGTATAGCTGCTTTTCCAACCTAGAGTGTTGTAACTGGTTTGTTTAATTTCTACTGCGTCACTGTAGATATTATTATATATTCCTTGCCATTGCTCAATCTGTGATGATTGTAATGGATTTTCGACAATGGATTGATTGTTTTGCTCACAAACTACATAAGCAACTAAGCGTTTGTTACCAGGAATATCTTCTCGGGCAATGACTGCAGCTTGTTGGATGTGGGGGTGGGTGGACAGGACTGCTTCGATTTCTCCGAGTTCAATACGGAAGCCTCGAATTTTGACTTGGTTATCGATCCGACCGAGAAATTCAATGTTACCGTCTGGTAGGTATCTCGCCAGGTCTCCTGTTTTGTAGAGTCGTTCTGTTTTGGAACTACAGAAGGGGTTGGTAATGAATTTTTCTTTCGTTAGTTCTGGGCGATTGAGGTATCCTCGGGCTAGTCCATTACCTCCTATGTATAATTCTCCAGGTACTCCTATGGGTACTGGTTGGAGATGGCCATCTAGGATGTAGATTTGAGTATTATTAATGGCTTTTCCTATAGGAACAAAATAACCACTAAAATTATGATCTAATTGAGCTAATGTAGACCAAATAGTTGCTTCTGTCGGACCATATAAATTCCATAACTGTTGGCTATTTTTAAGTAAGTCACCGGCAACCGTTTTATCTAATGCTTCTCCACCACATAGAATTTTTAATTGTTTGTTTCCTTTCCATCCTGCAGTTAACAATAATCTCCAAGTTGCCGGAGTGGCTTGCATTGTAGTTACTTGGTAGTTGTCTAGACTTTGTGCTAAAAGCATTCCATCTGTGGCAATTTCTCGGCTTATAACAACTAAGCGTGCACCGGTAATTAAGGGAAGATATAATTCTAATCCAGCAATATCAAAAGATAAGGTAGTAACTGATAGAAAAATATCCGTTGATTCTAATCCTGGTTTTTGCTGCATTGATTCAATAAAGTTCACCAATGCTTTGTGGTTAATTTGTACACCCTTTGGTTTACCAGTAGAACCAGAAGTATAAATCACATAAGCCAAATTATCTGAAGTTACCCCAACATCAAGATTCTCACCACTGTGTTGCTCAATCGCTTCCCAATCACTATCTAAATAAACTATCCGTGCCGTATGTGAGGGCAAAGATTCAAGCAAAGACTCTTGAGTCAACAACACCTCAACACCGGAATCGGCCAACATATAACTCAGTCGTTCTGAGGGATAATTAGGATCCAGGGGTACATAAGCACCACCAGCCTTGAGTATCCCCAACAGTCCTACCACCATCTGTACAGAACGTTCAACACAAATCCCCACCAATACTTCTGGTTTTACTCCTAAGTTTTGTAGGTGATGTGCGAGTTGGTTCGCCCTTTGATTTAATTGCTGATAAGTCAACTGCTCTTGTTCAAACACCACGGCCACAGCATCTGGTGTTTTCTCGACCTGCTCCTCAACTAACTGATGAATACATTTATCTTTGGGATATTCACTGGCAGTATCATTCCACTCCACCAACAGTTGATGACGTTCCTCTGCACTCAACAAAGGTAACTCTGAGACTACCTGTTGGGGATTGTCCACAATTGCTGACAACAAGTTCTGGAAATGAGTTGCCATCCGTTTAATAGTAGACCCATCAAATAAGTCTGTGTTGTACTCCCATGTCCCCACCAATCCAAGCTCTGTTTCCGTCATTGACAGGGTCAAATCAAACTTAGAGGTAGTACTGTGTTGATTGAACTGACTCAAACTCAGACCTGGTAACTCTAATTTCCCCATCGGTGCATTCTGCAGCACAAACATCACCTGGAACAGGGGGGAATGACTCAAAGACCGTTGGGGTTGCAATGCGGATACTACCTGTTCAAACGGTACATCCTGATGTTCATAAGCTTTGAGTGTGGTGTCCCTGACTTGTGTAAGCAACTGAGAAAAACTGGGATTATCGTCAAAATGGGTTCTCAATACCAGGGTATTGACAAAGAAGCCAATTAGTGGATCTATGTCACGGCGATTGCGATTGGCTATAGGTGTACCAATTAAAATATCTTCTTGACCGCTGTAACGATATAGTAAAGTCCCAAACGCCGCTAACAGAGTCATAAATAAGGTAGTACCACTATCTCGAGACAGGGTTTGCAACTTCTGGGTTAATTCAGTATTTAAACTAAAACTTTCAGTCCGACCCTGATAAGTTGGCGCAGTTGGGCGAGGGTAGTCAGTAGCTAACTGTAATAATTTGGGAGCACCCTCTAATTTCTGTTTCCAGTAATTAAGTTGGGTTTCTAGTATTTCTCCACTTAACCATTGTCTTTGCCAAAGGGCAAAGTCAGCATATTGAATCGGTAATTCCGGTAAGGGGGATGGAGCTCCTACACAAAAAGCTTGATATAAACTTGATAGTTCTTCGATTAATATTCCCATCGACCAACCATCCGATACAATGTGGTGCATGGTCAGCACTAACACATACTCACTGCTGTCTAGTTGCCATAATTTACAGCGGATTAATGGTGCTACCTCTAAGTCAAAGGGAGTTGTTGCTTCACGTTGTACTTCTTGCTTTAAGATAGTCTCCCGTTCTGGTTCTGGGTATTGTTGTAAGTCCACCACATTGATGTTAATGGTGCTGTCGGGGTGAATTACCTGTGTTGGTGTGCCATTGAGAGTGGGGAAACTTGTCCGTAATACTTCGTGACGAAAAACTATTTCTGATAAGGCTTGTTCTAGGGCTAACACATTTAGGTTACCGGTGATTTGTAAAGCACCGTGCTCAATATAAGGAGCTTTTGAACCTTCAAGTTTATCAATAAACCACAGTCGTTCTTGACTAAAAGATAGGGGTAATTTTTGGTCTATAGGAATAGCTTTAATTGGTGGGTAATTAGTATTATAACCTTGACCATTTTGTTGCAAAAAAACTATAATTTCTGCTTGACGTTCAGCTATTTGTTGGCGTAGCGCAGGGGTTATAGTTCCTTTATTAACACGACAAAGGAGTTTTTCACCGTTGGTTGAGATATTAATCCCCTGGTTGTGAAGCCAAGATATAAATTCAACTATATTTACCTGGTTGTTATTCATAATTAAATCTCTATTATTTCTTCATCTATTGCCAGATTATCTGGAACTTGTAATACTCTATGATCTACCTCTAGATACTCAGTTACATTCTTAAAGCCCATAAAAGCGCTAATCAACTCTAATCCAGAAGGGTATAACAGTAAAGCTCGTTCTCCTTGCCATTGCTGGAGATGGGATGCGTTCGCGAAGCGGTTCCAAAGGAACATCGCTCTGGCTTGTCTATCTAATTCCCCATAGGTAAGACTCCCTGAGGGGGTTTCTCCGTTTTCCAGAAAGATATAGGCAAGCTGATTAGGCATAGCTTGCGCTCTGTTGCCTAATAAATCAACTAAACTCAAGAATTTAGACTCGCTATTGGGGAAATAATTTACACAACTCGGCACTCTGCTACTCCTAATACAAGCAGTTCAAAAAAGTCAGATACCAATCATTTTTTAATCAAGTTGTCAGTCCACAGTCAAGCCAAAGAACTAGTTGAATTCCTTAACTTACTCACGGCTCTTAACTAGCCTGAGTTTGTGCTCGAGCCAGGTGCTTATTAGGTCAGGGTATTCCCACCTTACTAAGCGCGATAAGTGAGTGATTGTGCTTTGAAAGTGAGAGCCTCGATCAGGGTTATATAGTAAGACCACACGATCAGGCAAGTTAATCGACCAATAATGCTTTCAGCGATCAGGCGGTTGGGTGGCAAATCCCTAGTTTTCGTGTTCTGCGATCGCCCTGATTGCCAAGTTGTGGTAAAACCATAGTTATTATACTATAGATCTCTGGGACAGGTGTGAATTTTTGAAACAAAAATTTACAAAATCCCGCCCATTTTTCCGATATTTATAGGGCTCTTCCGGACTTAACTATGCCGTCATGTTAGTTAAAACAACGAAGGATTGGTAAGACTGGGAGGAGTATCTGATGATACTATAAAAACTCCATTCCTCAGGTAACTATGATGGGGTTAAATACCAGGTAGTTTTTCGATTAGTTGATGCCGCCGATTATGGCATTACTCAACGGCGGTAACGGGTGTTCATTGTTGGCATCAGAGAAGATTTAACTTTCCCTAAGTCTTTCCAAAAAAAAACATTTTATCGATAGCTTGTCGATTGGATTAAATTAAAAGCAAAAGAAAATAGCCGTAGAAATAATATTCACGGCTATTTCAGTGCTGCAAACGCAATTGTCTTGTCTATCAGTTTCCGAATCAATCCGGATGTAATCCTACCGGACCAGACCGGGGGGGAAACCCCCCCAGAAATTTAACCTATTAACCCCAAGTCGAATACTTGGTTGCAAAACTAATTACTTCCCCAGGAATTCCCGTCGGCTGCAAAGGGCTCCAGTCGGAAACATCTGCATACCCCAGTGCATAAAGGCCGTAAATAGTATTGGTTACTGCTTCAGGAGAGCCCTTAATGTACTTAATACGTTGTTTTTTTGGGTTATTGTCTTGATTCGGAATAAATTCTGTAGACATGACTAAAAAAATTAATTACGTTTATATTAATTATTGTAATTATTATAGATTTTTTTAAAGGGTTTTGATAAATAATTTTTTTTTGGTAATGTAATTTGAGAATGAATTTCAAAAAATCCTTCCCGTAGCGTGACATGCAGGTCAATCGCGTAGCGGTTCTTTCAGACCATCGCTAAATTTAGGCGTTCGCGTAGCGTGACATGCAGGTCAATCGCGTAGCGGTTCTTTCAGAGCATTGCTGTTGAAAAATCGGCTAATTAAAAGAGCTTGCGGAGGCACGCTATTACCGTCAATCTAATAACAAATGGAATAGGAAACAGGGTGCATCTCTGGCTAAATCTTTGAGAATATACTGAGGGGGGCAACAAGTCGCCCCCCCAGGTCTTACAATGATTAAATTCAAGACTTTTCTAAGATATAAATAGCTCTTGGAGATGAAGGAAGCAATTCATCACGCTGATAGTTACCATATTCTGCTACCAGTCGAAAGCCAGTCAAATGAGCTTGTAAGCGGATTTCATTGGGTAGGACAATTCCTGTTTTTCTAGGATGACTAAAGTGAAAACAACTCTCCTTTGATGAGACCAAATATTGCAGTATTGTCATCTGATACATTCCGATCGGGTCGTAGCTTCGATCCTCAGTCATTTTTACAAGGTTTCCATCAGGTAACTGACGGCTACGGGTAATCGTTCGACGATATCCCCCTTGCAGATAATAACCAGGATTATCAGTAATAATTAAAAGACGTGCTCCAGGTTTCAAATGTGTTGAGATACATTGAAATGCGCGGTAGCGATCCTCTACTTCTGATATCTCACCCAAAACTTCCCCTGATAAGAAAGCAATATCAAATTGCCGTTTCAGTTCAAAACGACGGATATCCCCATGAATCAGTTCAAGCTGTCCTTTTTTTAACCAGTCACTGAGCTTAACTCGTGCCTGATTGAGCATTCCTGCATCAATTTCAATCCCTGTGACTTGAGCTCCTTTTTCCAGCAGGTTAATGCTGAACCGTCCCGAACCGGAAGCTAATTCTAAAACCTCCATACCAGGAGAAATATAAGAGAGGACAAACGCCTTGTATTCTTCTGGTAAACAATGAAGTGACAGCTTAATTTTATTTTAATTTTTAAGTTAACATAATTTAATCTAACTTTTCACCATTCCTTTTACTTTAAAATGTGCATTTTGTCAATAAATCTAATAATATAAATAACTGAATAAGTATAATGATAATTGTAATTAAAAAAAATCACTATTAGGTATACAGGATTTTTTCCCAGCTTTGAAGCTCCAAAGCTCAGAAGCTCAGAAGCTCCGAAGCTACCTAAAACCCAGAACTTTGTACCTTACCGAATTAAAAACCCCTTTACTACACATATATCAATTTTTGTCAAGTATCTTGGCAAGGAAACTTGTTTTGTTAAGTTTTACAAAATCTTTACCCTTGAAATCGCGATTATTTGAACATCATGTGATAATTAAACCTGGGTAAAGAAATGGTAAACAAAAAGTAAAGAGAAGATAAAGAGTTACCTCATGACCGAAATTAATCAAGAAAGTCTAGATCAGGTAATAATCTCAAAAACTGGTAATGACTGGTGTGGCGCTAGTACAGAAATGTCCTTGCCCCAAGGCATCAAAAAAAAATCGGTCTTAGATAAGGAAATACTAGATTCACCAACTACACTCGACAGCCAGGCTCTTCGCCAAATTGATCAGGAATACCTCTGTTGGGGGGATACGGTTCACTATCAAGAGCGACCAATCATTGTAACTGGTTGTAAGGGGGGATTGGTTTTCGACGATGAAGGCAAATCCTATATCGATACGGGAATGTGGCACTCAAGTTGTAACTTTGGGTATCGCAATCCAGAGATTGAATCAGAGGTTACTAAACAACTCCATACATTACCTCAAGCCAATGGCGACTTTCTACATCGTGAAAAATTATTAATCGCGAAACAAGTAGTAGATGCGATGTATGAAAGAACCGGTGTCAAAGGCCGAGTATCTTTTAATGTGGGCGGCGCACTTGTGGTGGAAGATGCCCTAAAGATTATTCGTAAAAACACCCGCAAGAATAAAGTAGCTGTGATGATGGGTGGTTATCATGGTCGCTCTCTTGGTACTCTCAACCTTTCGAGTAGTCATCGATATCGACAGTATTTTAATGAGTTCTCAGAACGGGCAGTTATGTTGCCGTTTGCTAACTGCGCTCAGTGTTTCTATGAAAAGGAACGAGAAACCTGTGACTTATACTGCGAGCGCATGATTCGCAAGGCATTCTCCAACGAATTTTATGGCATCGCAAGTGAAACTAGTTCAGAAGTGGGTGCCATAGTTGTAGAACCTTGTCAAGGACGAGGCTACACCATCCCACCCAGGGATTTCTTTAAAGGGTTTATCAGTGAGTTACGACAAAAGCACGGACTTCTTGTCTTTGATGACGAAATTCAAGTTGGTATGTACCGTACTGGTAAATTATTTGCCTTCGAACATTTTGGGTTTGTCCCAGATATTATTACGTTGAGCAAATCCTTCACCAATGGTTTGAGTCCAGTTAGCTTAGTCTGGGCACGAGAAGACCTAGTAGCACCAGACTTTTTCACTCCTGGACACGCCCATAGCAACTTTGCTAACCATCCTCTCGGAACTGCTGCTGCTTTAGCAACATGGCGTTATATGCTGGCACAAGACTACGAAACATCAGTACCAGCAAAAGGTTTGTACTTTTTGACCAAACTCAAAGAACTCCAAGCCCGTCATTCCTGTGTCTATAGCGTAGATGGACTGGGACTTATACTGAACATGGTTTTTGCTGATGAAAAAGGTAAACCTTACAAAGGGTCTGCCAAACTAGCAGCAAGCATTGCTCAGGATAATGATTTTATTTGGAAAGATCAGAGTTGGCGCATGATTCTCCAAACCGGAGGATATGACCTGAACGTTTTGAAATTTGCTCCTTATCTTGATATCAGCTACGAAGAAATTGATTGTACTATTGGTGTTTTAGATCAAGTCCTACACAAGCTTGATATCCTATTATGTCCAACCGCTGAAACCGCAGGAGCTATTTGATGAGAGCAGCAGTTTTATCCAAAGCCAATCAAGTAGACATTCGCGAGTTTACTGAGCCTAGCCAAACTCAAGATAATGAAGTAATTGCTAAGGTAGAATTTGTGGGAGTCTGTAAAACAGACCAGCAACTAACCGCAGCCGGCTTAGATAAAGAGTGTATTCTTGGTCATGAAGTAGTCTGTAGCTTGCCTAATCAAAAAGGTCATTTTGCCCTCAATAATGAGATTTCCTGTGGAAAATGTAGTTATTGTTTAGAGGGATTAACTAGTCACTGCATCAATCTTAAAGAACTTGGAGTAAATGAACATGGAGGGTATGCTGAGCAAATTTGTGCTCCTATAAATTCCCTACATCCTTTTGAATTATCCAATCCAGCTTTAGGGGTGCTGATTGAGCCTTTAAGTTGTGCAGTAAGGGGAGTAAAACGGATTTTAGCTGGTGTTAATTTATTAGCTACTTCACACCCTAAAGTCCTGGTGATTGGGGGAGGTATTTCAGGTACTCTAATTACCTACCTCCTAAATCATTCCCCCAATTTTAAGGGAGAGATTAAAGTCTATGATATCACCAAAGAGCCGCTCCCTTGGCTAAACAGATTGGGAATTGAACGGATCCAAGTTCCAGAACCAAACCAGGCACACGTGGTGGTGGAATGTTCCGGTTCACCAGGGGGTCTGGCTACAGCACTCGATCTTGTTCGTAAGGGCGGTTTAGTCTGTATCTATGGTGTTCCTAAACAAGGGATTTCTTTACCCATTTCTCCCCATGAGTTATTTATGCGAGAGATAGCGGTAGTGACGTCTTTTGCTGGCGCTACAGACGAAACCATTGCGGCTGCGATCGCATCCATCAAGGGCGACGAGGCGTTCTTTGAACAACTGTTGGGTCGGTTTATCCCTCTTGAGAAGCTTCCTATAGAATTGACTAATTGGAGTCCACAGCCTGGAACCCGAACTGTTGTAGATCTCGACGCTTGAGGAAGATTCTGATGCAGGATGTAGCTGTGATCTTTGATATGGATGGTTTACTAATTGATAGTGAACCGTTCTGGTCTAAGGTAGAAATCGAAGTCTTCAATGACCTTGGCATTCCCATGAACGAGAGTATGTCTTCTCAAACAATGGGTTTGCGAAACGATGAGGTGGTCAAGTATTGGTATGCTCGATTTCCTTGGACTGGTATGAGCCAAGCTGAGGTATGTCGAACAATGATCGCTCGGATGAGTGAGCTATTGATGACCATGGGACAACCGATGCCAGGTGCAATTGAAGCCGTAAAGTTGTGTCGGGAATTAAACTTACCCCTAGCCCTAGCAACTTCATCTCCCATGGGTCTAATTGATACAGTACTCAAACGGCTCGATTTAAAAGATGCCTTTGATGTGATTACATCAGCAGAAGCGGAGGACTTTGGTAAACCCCATCCAGCAGTATATCTCACCGCTAGCCGTCGTCTGGGTATAGAACCAACAAAGTGTGTTGCCTTAGAGGATTCGGTTCGTGGCGTGATTAGTGCCAAAGCTGCCAGCATGGCATGTATTGCAGTTCCACCACCAGAAAATCTAGAGGATGAACGTTTTGCGATCGCAGATGTCACCCTTAAATCACTAGAACAAATCACGGAGCCTTGGCTGAAAACGTTTTTAGCTGACCGGTAAAAGAAGTTAGTTGCGTAGGGTGCGTTAGGGGGGTTCTAATTTTCTCGGTAGCCAGAGTTAGGTTGCTGCCCCTAACGCACCACAGTTGCGTAGGGTGCGTTAGGGCGGCCCTAATTTTCTCGGTAGCCAGAGTTAGGTTGCTGCCCGTAACGCACCACAGGGTCAAACAGCTTTAATGAGATCCACCCACATTGACACTCCCCGCCGAAGGAAGAACGGGGATTCTTGGATCTACGACTCGTCTTGCTAAACCAGGCCGGAACCAGGAAAAGTAGAGGACAAATCTCCCCAAGCGTGATTGATCATAGATCTAGGTTTCGGTGTGCCCCACCGTACCTTTTTTATTTTTATTTTGGGACAGATACTTTTTTATCTAAGTTTTTCATAGACGTTGTAGTCGTTAGACCAAATTACGCAATACGTATCTCATACATATTTTTTACGTTGTCTACTTATGATTAGATAGTACCTATCTGACATGCAAGTTTATTGCTTATGCTTTTATTCTATCACATCGGCTGGAAAAGCCGTCCGTTGTTCGCGTTCGCCTTTGGCGTGGCCTATGGCCAAGTTACCGTAAGACAGGGTCGCCTTGATGGTTGGCAGGCTATGCATATAAGGGTTAAAACTTTCTTTGCCGATTTTGGCGACCCTGTCTAAGGTTTCTATCCAGCGAAGGACGGGGCTAATGACCCAAACTTTTTGGTAAACAACATTGGAGCAAGAGATTATGACAACCATGCAGGCTGCGGTCTGGTATGGTCCAGGACGTGAGAACTTTCGCTTAGAAAAAATAGACCGACCTGAACCTAGCCCAGGGGAAGTTTTGATACAGGTTCAGAAGTGTTTCTTTTGTGCGATGCACGCACGGGCGGTATTAGTGGGACACGCCAAACATAATCCTCCAGTCATTTTTGGTAGGATGCTGGCGGGAGATGTTGTTGCTGTAGGGGAGGGTGTTACCAAAGTCAAACCAGGGATGCGCGTTACCGTCAACCCAGAAAAACCCTGTGGAGAGTGTTTTTACTGTCAGCGAGGAGCATTAGGCCATTGCCTCAACCCAACTAAGTTACAACCCGGTGGCATGGCTGAATTTGTATGCGTTCCGGCTTCCCTGGCTAGCGGAATCGTTGAGCTGCCCTCATCAATTCCCTACGAGTTTGCTGCCTTTACAGAAACACTAGCCTGTATCCTTCAGGGTATTGACTTATCTAATATTGGTTTGTCCGATTGTGTGGTAGTTATTGGTGATGGCGGTGTCGGACTGAGCTTCCTTCAGCTAGCGCGCTTGAGAGGTGCTACCAAAATTATTCTAGCTGGCAAACATGATGATTCTCTGGAACAGGCATCAGCCTTGGGTGCTGATCGTACCGTTAATGTTACCCGAGAGTCTCTCAAAGACATAGTTATGGCCCAAACCGACGGTTATGGTGCTGATGTCGTTATTGAAGCCGTTGGCTCTGGGGAAACCTATGAACAGGCATTAACCCTGCTCAGGTGTGGCGGTACCGCAGTTGGGTTTGGTGGAACACCCCCGGGAACTGAGTTTCCGGGCAATCCTAATTTAATTCATTATCGTTCCCTCAAGATTTATGGTAGCTATCGATATACTCCAGAGCATTTTCGTCAGGCCATAGAACTAATTTGCACAAAGAAGATTGATCTACAACCGATTATTACCAATACTGTTCCCTTTTCAAAATTAACAACAGAAGCAGTTGATATTCACAATCAACCGCATTGCCGAGCCTTAGTAATTGATTTTGCAGAGGTTGATTAAGGTAAGCTATCAGCGAACAGCGATTAGCGCTACGCGCACGCTACTTGAGGTGCTATCAGCTATCAGCTATCAGCGTCAAAGTCTGTGCCACGAGTCATGGATTTTTCCCAGACTTTCAATTCTCATTACTCTGGAACTATTAAATTCTATCGTTCTAGATTTATTTTAAGCACCTCAAGTAGCGTGAGCTAAAAGCTGACGGCTGACGGCACCTCAAGTAGCGTGAGCCTTTGGCTCACGGCTGAATGCTTACTGATTAAGGTATAATTAACTTAAAACGTTGATAGCATTTTTTTATTTGTAATTTTGAATTACTTATGATATTAGCAGGTGACTTAGGCGGAACAAATTGCCGATTAGCAGTATTTGACGAGAACCTCTCTATAGTCCAAAAAAGCACTTATAAGTGTAAAGACTATCATAGTTTTGAAGATATGGTTGGGGCTTTCGTTAAAAGCTGTGAGCATCCCATTAAAATTGCTTGTTTCGGCTTACCTGGTCCAATCCAGGAAGGTGTGTGTAAATTGACTAATTTACCCTGGGATAAAGTAGAAGCCGCTAAATTAGTTTCAGTTACCGGTGTTCCGGTTAGCTTGCTCAACGATGTAGAAGCCAATGCTTATGGCATAGAAACCCTAAAGGATGATGACTTAGTTACTCTTAATGTCGGCACTAAAATACCAGGGGGAAATCGAGCAGTAGTATCACCTGGTACTGGCTTGGGAGAAGCAGCAAGCATTGAGGTGGAAGGTCGAGTTCATGCGATCGCATCTGAAGGTGGGAGTACTGACTTTGGTCCTTTAGATGAGCTTCAAGTGGGACTGATGCGTTATGTTCAGCAAGAATACAAACGGGTTAGCTACGAGATTCTTCTAGGAGGTCCTGGCTTGGTTCGTATGTATAATTATTTGCGGGATAGCGGTCATGGCAACACCCCTGAATGGTTAGCAGAAGAAATGAGCAAAGGAGAGCCAGCCGCAGCAATTAGTAATGCAGCTCTGGCCAATAAATGTCCCCTTTGTGTGCAAGCTTTAGAGATGTTTGTCTCAATTTTGGCATCTGAAGCCGGAAATGCTGCTCTTAAGTTTTTCGCAACTGGGGGTGTTTATCTTGGTGGAGGGATTCCCCCTCGCATTCTGGATAAGCTGCATGAACCTCTGTTTATGGAACATTTTATTAATAAGGATAAGATGGTTGATTTGCTGAAGTCTATTCCTATCTATGTGATTCTTAATGACCAGGCCGCTTTGCAGGGTGCTGCTTGGTATGCTCATAGAAGTCTATCTTCAACATAACTAATCTTTATTTATTAGTATGTAAGTATGTTATAGCAGTTTTCACTGGATTGAGAACTGCTATACCAATTACCAATTACCGACTAATATCATGTCAGGATATAGCAATTATCATAGCTATGAGGTACAAAGTTCTGGGTTTTTAGGGAACAGGGAACAGGGAATAGGGAATAGGGAATAGGGAATAGGGAATAGGGAATAGGGAATAGGGAATAGGGAATAGCGAACAGCAATGCGCTGCATCAATACAGGGAATCAACCTAAAAGAAGACTGTACCTCATAACTGCGATAAACGCTATAATTACCCTTAATAAAAATCTCCCCCATCTCCCCATCTCCCCACCTCCCCATCTCCCCATCTCCCCACCTCCCCATCTCCCCATCTCCCCATCTCCCCATCTCCCCTTAATTATGGGTATTCAACCAGACTTGATATAACTAGTTGTAGCATCCATAACGGAAAATGGTCTTAGGTGTTTTGTTCCTTAATAGTTGGCTTATCAGCACCTTTGCCAGTTTTTGCTAGATAAATCCCCTCCATAATCACAGCAAAACCTAGTAAGTTAAGAATACTTAAGCTTTCTGAAAATAGAATCCAGGCCAGAATAGCAGCAACTACTGGATCGAGAAGCAGGACTAAGGAAACAAAGCCTGAAGAAAAGTGCTTGAGGCTGTATACTACTAAACCATGTCCCACAGCTTCGCAGACAACAGCTAGGGAAATCACTGCTAACCATCCTGACCAAGATATCGGGAAAATTTGATCGCTGAATATCAGAACCACTGGGATCATAAACAGTGTTCCCAAAGCACAGCGCCAAATCAGTATTCCTTCTACAGAAAACTTGGTTCGCAGTTGTTCTAATAGTAAAAAGTTTACTGCATAAAATACAGAAGATGCTAAGGCCGCAGTATCACCGATAAAATTATTGGACGATTTTAGAAAATCCTCTATTTGTAGAGTAGTTGCCCCTAACAAGGCAAGTGCCAGACCAATGAGGAATCTACGGTCAAAACGCTGCTTAAATAATAACCATCCTCCTAGAGTAGCGAAAAATGGTGTTAAAGCTCCTAGTACATTGCCATTAGCAACGCTAGTCTTAGTTAAGGACCAAGTCCATAGAAATCGACCACCCAGATGAGATATCGCTACGCCTACCAAAAGTAGGATATCGACAATTTTATAACCTGACTGTGGTTCAGAGTTCTGGTTCGATGTTTGAGTGCGTACTTGGTTTATTCCATTCCACAAACCAAAGACTAGAGTAGCTATCCAAAGACGATTGAATACTGTGGCATTAGCACTTATTTCTTGAAGAGAAAACCTGATTAATATGGCTGTTATAGATAAAGCAAGTAAGGCAATTACCAATAATATTATTGGTAGTAATTCTGATGTTTGCTCTCTATTGTCTTCTGTTACTATCGCTTTCATGGTTTGGTGTTCGCTCCTGACTCAAAATACCGTAATTTTTAAGTATTTAGCTATCCTATGACAGCTAATATAAGGCAATCATTGGGTTGAACAACCTAGGATAGTATAGACGACGTGATATATAACGTCTATACAGTTTTTTTATCGTGGTTGATTCTGATGTTACTTGGTTCTTTTTGGTCTGTTATCTTACACTCATCATGAATAGCTGATTAGCTGATAGCTTAGTCTAGTTTAGCTAAGCTATAACCTACTATTCTGCTCCAAATAAATAATAGTCTAATCATAAAGTATCCTGCTCACCAAATCAAATGGAATCAGTATCAAATTTTTATATCACGTCTGGAGGATTAGTGATGATTAACAATATCGTAATTTTTATTATGGACAATTAAACGGATTTGATCTAATATCCTGTCCGATAGTATTGGCAATGTATCCCAGGGTTTGGCTTACTATTATTGCGATATTGCGTTCGCGAAGCGTCGGGCTTTGCCCGAATCGCATTATTATTGGGTTCTCCTAACGGCTCCGAAGGATAATTCCGTAGCGGCGACCGAGCGGGCATCCCATTTCGCCTACTACTTGGCATACTACATTGATACAACAGAAGGAAACACCAGCCTTTTAGCCTAATCACTGAGTGCGATATTTGCTAAAATATACAGGATATGGTATAATTTTGGATTATCAGTAACTACGCACGTAATTTGGGCTCATTTCCCATTTCCTTGTCTACCATTAAAGTGGCAACTGATCCAAAAAATCCCCGAATAGTCCACTGCTAATGCCACTACAGCGATGACCAATACCATCCAATGCACCTTAACTGGAAACATCGAGTCAGTAGCTCAGGTAAACTATCTCCTCAGTCAGGATGGCCTTCGATTCAAAATCAAAACCTTGCCCACTGATGATATTCCTACTGGAATCCATTCCTGGCAAGTCGCCCCCAATACTAGCTCAGATGGTGTAATAGGCTCTCTCTACCTAGAAGCCATGACTGAGACAGTCCAGGAAGAGCAATGGTTAATCGCTGGCAGAGTAGTGCAGTTAGGAAAACGAGGACAGTTTGTACAACTAAAAGTTTCCAGACCAGGACAGAAAACCCTGAAGATCAGTGTCTTAGGCTCTAGCAAGCACATGAAAATTGGGGAACTGTGGGAAGTAGTTGCTAAGCGCCAACGGGATACCCTGATTTTACATCGAGCTTTACCCCAAGGAGAGCACAATTCCAATAGCCGCCCAGCTTCGAAGAAAAACCGTAGCCACAAACCGGTCGAGTCTAGGAAGTATAAACATGAGTCAACATTTCAACAAACCCAAACAACCTTGTTACAGCAGGCTCTGACCAGGCTATCAGATGACCATTATCCCTCCAAATCTACACTAGCTGCTCCCCCGACGGAAACCATTGATAGAGTCTTAGCCACGTTGAAACAGAAAACCGGTGTCAACGATTGGCAATTAGACTTGCCTAAACAGCGAGGTCGAACAAGATGGGAATGGGAAGCGTTCTCCCCTTCAACCCAGCAACAAGCACGAGTGAGTTTGAAGGGAAACTATATCCACTTATATTATTACCAGTTTCCGGATATCCCATCTGCAAGTGTTGATTCTCAATCCTATGATCGTTTAATTGTTACTCCTTTAGGAGCAGCTAGAAGCATTGGTGCCAGTTGTTTCCAAATTATGATTGGTCCGTATGAAGTAGTTTTAGACTGTGGCACTCGACCCAAAGGCTACGACCCTTTGCCCGCCTTGGACTATCTGGATAATCCTAACCTGCTCCTGATATCCCATAGCCATCAAGACCACCTTGGTGCTGTCCCCGTCTTTCACAGCCGCTACCCTGGTGCGCGGATGATTTCCACTCATGGCACCAGGGAAATTGCCCATGTCATGCTCAGGGATGGACTGAAGATACAGCAACTGAATGAAGACTCTCCAGAGTTATTTGATGAGGGCGATTTAGAACAAACCTTGTTTCAATTGGAAACTCAACCAGTAGGCAAAGACTTTGAGCCCTTACCGGGACTAATGGTAAGGTTCATCAATGCCGGGCATATCTTGGGTGCGGCTTGTATCTATCTGCGCTATAAGGATATGTCTTTACTCTACACCGGAGACTTCCACACTACCAATAGTCGCACCACTAACGGATTGAATTTAGCTGAGCTTCCTGAAGCGGATATTTTAATTACTGAGTCTACCTATGGTTCCTCTGTCCACCCCGCTAGAAGAAATCAAGAAACTGCATTGATGGAATCCATTGCTGAAGTAGTGCAAGCTGGGGGCAATGTTTTAATTCCCTCTTTTGCTTTGGGTAGAGCTCAGGAAATCCTGTTAGCGATCCGCACCTCCAAGCTATTTAATAAATTAACAGTACCCATCTTTGTGGATGGATTGGTCAGAGCAGTCACAGAGGTATTCCGAGAAAACCTGGACTTATTGCCTATTCCAGTTCAAAACTTAGTCAAGATTAATGGCCAAGAACCATTCTTTGATAAAACCAGTACACCCCCGATTATTTCTATCGAACACTTTCGGGAACGTCCGATTGCGATCGCAAAACCCAGTGTAATTGTGGCCAGTTCAGGTATGCTCACCGGAGGACCTTCAGTCTATTATGCCTCAGTACTGCTAGAGCGAGAGAATGCTGCCATCTTTATTTCTGGCTACACTGATGAGGAATCCCCTGGCCGACTCCTGCAAAGTATCAAAACTGGGGACACTATTGAACTAGATGGGAAACCAATTACCGTCAAAGCTCAAATCAAACGGTTTAACCTCTCTGCCCATACAGATAAAGTAGGACTCGGACAAGTAATCAACAAGGTAAAGCCCAAGCACCTAGTTTTAATTCACGGAGAATTAGAAGCCTTACACCAAGTAGCCCGGTCTGGAGACAATCAGTCCTTGTTCTATATCCATATTCCTGCTGTCGGGGATAAAATTGAATTAGGAGTAGCACCGGAACAGCTTTCCCGACAGCAGATTGCTAAGATTCAGCAACCCCAAGAGTTTGACGTTATGGTAGAGACTTTTGGGACCGATGCTTGGTTGCGAGTTCCCGAAGAGGTGGTGGAAAAAGACCCTCGATGGCAGACCTTGAGTATCAGCGGCATTATCAAAGCGCGATGGGATGGTGTGAATCTCAAGCTTGCTCCCATGCAACCGGAAATGATAATTCAGGAAGAAGAAATTGAAGCAGGGCTTAAGAGTGGAAAGGATTGCTGTGCCGTGTGTCAGTTTTTCAGTGGTAGATTTTGTGAGTCTCCTGATAGTCCTTTGTTTGAGCGGAGGGTTGATCCCTTGGCAATCTGTGATCAATTTCAATCTAAAGTCCAGGATATGTCAACTCTTGACACTGACCTTCTGTTGGCAGAGGAAGTTGATTATTAACAGGAGCGTTCCCCTGCAGCCGGACTTTAAGATCTTCGCGATCTTCGGGATTTTCCCGGTCTTACCCATTTCAACAAGGCGGCACCCAGATTCGAACTGGGGATAAAGGCTTTGCAGGCCCCTGCCTTACCACTTGGCTATGCCGCCACTAGTTTCTTATTCTATCATACTATATCAGTTTTCAATTTCTTTGAATATCTTTGAATTGCCCATATTCAAAACTTCCTGCGTCCAGTGCGTCCCCTTTGTCCGGTGCTGACCTAGTCAACGAAGACGCAAAGAACACTGATAAGTAGGTTTTTTAGTGGTTAATTGTACCGTTGGGCATAGTTGCCTGATTTAGATTAGTGTTATCGAAATTAGCACCATTGGTCATAGCATCCCTGAGATCAGACCTTTCTAAGTCTGCCCTGGCCAGATCGGTACCATTGAGATTGGCACCACTCAAGTTAGATCCTTTTAAATCTGTATTACTTAAATTGGCACCAGTCAGGTTAGCACCGCTTAAATCCGCATTAGCTAAATCTGCTCCAGCAAAATCGGCACCAGTGAGATTGGCATTGCTTAAGTTAGCCTGACTTAAATCAGCACCGCTGAAGTTAGCACCAGTCAGGTTAGCATTAGTGAAATCTACTCCTGACAAGTCCACATTCGTACAATCTGCCCCACTGAGGTTAGCACCCCTGAGGTCTTTCTCGATCAGGGGTGTACACTTGTTAATATGTCCTGACCCTAGATTATCGTCAAACGCTGTGGATTGGTCTTCAGGTACACTTACCTCTGTTGGCCCTGCTTCTGGGAGTGGTATAGATTCCAATAGCTCCGCTTCTGCGACTGGTCTAGGTTCTACAAAATTAGCTAACCATCCTATACCCGCAAGAGCGAGTAAGACTGTACCCATACCAATCAACATCAGACCAGATCTATGACTATGATGTTTGGGGAGTACGGATTTAGAATGCGTTCGCTTTTTAATCTCAGCAAGGGCTTTTTCCATAAATTCTGGGGGAATTTGTGCCTCTTTACCTGCTTCAATCAACTCCTTGACAGAATAGCTTTGGTTGTGCTGAGCATAGAGTTGAGCCGCTAGGGCGAATACTTGGTGGGCTTGGTCTTCAGGGATACGGTCTTTTGGGAGTTTCATAGTTATTTGGAGCGTTGGGAAGCCAGTCAGAGCGGAGATAGTATAAGTGCCAGGCTGTCAAGCCTGTCAATTTCTAATCTAGCAAGCCAGACTTTTAAGTGTTAATGGTTGGTTAATCGAGCTTGCTTACCTCTCGGCTAAACTGATCCCGAAAGTGAGGGTGATCTATCCCGCCAGTCAAGAAACTTACCTTAAAGTAACGCTGGGCCTATGGTTAATTAGCGTATGCTTTGGATTTATGCTTCTTTATCTTGCGAATACTTGGTAATATAATTGGATCTGTTCGCTCATTTCGCTCATAGTAACGTGGTCACCCTTCCTGTTCAACAAGAGCATCTGTTTAACCGCAGCCTCAACACCATCAAAGGTGTAAAACTACTGTTTGTCGAAGCAGAGCTGCTTTTCGATGTCTCTTGCCCTGATCTTGATGCCCTCAAGCAGCAACTGGAAAATCCCTTCTCGATCTTTGTCTGTGGAGAATTTAATGCCGGAAAATCCAGTGTCCTGAATCGCTTGAGTAATGACGAGCTAGCTGCTGTGGGCATACTTCCGACCACAAACTCGATTCAACCCTATTACCCAGATGGGTTTGATGGCATTGTCTTTATTGATAGCCCAGGCACAAACTCGATCATTGAACGTCACCAAGCACTGACAGAGGATTATCTACAGCATGCTGATATCATCCTGTTTGTCACTTCAGTGGAACGACCACTGACTAAATCAGAGCTAGACTTTCTCTCCTTAGTCAGTAAGATCTGGGTACGTAAAGTAATCGTTATTATTAATAAAGTGGATCTGATCACCCCACAAGAGAGTGAACAGATTATCTCACACGTTAAAGATGGACTTAGTGATGTCTTTACAGAAGTACCACCATTATTTACAGTATCAACACGCACTGGTAAAGACATCGACAGCCTACGAGATTTCTTACTAGAGTTTCTGGTAGAAGCTGAAAAAATACGGCTAAAACTTCAAGGTCCTCAGAACTCTCTGTTAGTTTACCTAGAGCAGTTAGAGAAAAAGAACTATCAGGCACGGGAGAAAGTTATTGCCGAAAAAACCATATTTGACCGATCCCTATTGCGAATCAATGAGCGCATTGAGCAATATGACCTGATTTTTGGTGTTTTTAGAGAAAAAATTCGTGACCTGTTTACCAATCTAATTCAACAATTACATAAGCTAATCCAGGATAATTTCGCCTTCATTAGCCTATTGAAAAAGCGTATTATTAGGGAAGACGATCTCCTGGAAGAAAAAGTAGCTAGGGCGATCAAGGAGGTAAAACTTGAGCAACAGATGGAGGATATTGTTAAGGAAGCAGCATCAACCCTTGTGAAATATCGAGAACAAATTATTCGCGAAGCTAGGGAAGATTTACAAGTAGCAGCAACCCTCTCAGAGGACTCATTTCAGGTTCCCGAACTTAATAGTGGTAAAATTGATACCACTGCTATATCTGAAAATCTTAAGGTAGCTTCAGAAAAGGGACTCAACAACTTTTTGACCTTGGGAACAGCTGCCGCAGCAACAGGAATTGGGGGACATGTAGTAGCCACCGCTGCACTATTTGATCTGTCAGCTTTTGTACTAGCTCTGATGTTGACCATGTTTAGCTTCAATGCAGTTCCTAAACAGCGTGATAAGGCAACCCAACAGCTTGATGAAACCTTGCGTGAGTTGCAGAATAACTATACCGATAAGCTAAAACAAGGTTTGCAGCAAGAATTGGTAAACAGCCTCAAGCAGTTCACTGATTCTCTGAAGCCGAGACTGGGGAAAATTGAGCATAAACTCGCTGCCAGTCAATCCTTGGAGGATAATTTACAAAGTCTCCGGCAGGAGATTAACGATATTCTAAAGGAGGTAGAGCAGCTATAGCTGTCATGGCTGTTTCATCGAATGATTTTTAATATTCATAGTCGCAAGCTCACGGTATACCCTGATTCGGAACGAGTGTTTGTTCATCTATTTGGTTCACAACCAACAGCATTCTGGCTAGACAGCTCTCGCATAGAACCTGGTCTATCTCGTTTTTCTTTTATGGGAGATGGTACAGGACCAAACAGCCTGCTAGTGCAATACTCGATTACTGACCAAAAACTTACCATTAACTGCTCGGGACAAACAACACATAGTAGAGAAAGTATCTTCTCCTATCTACACAGAGAACTTGAGCGCCGATACAACTGTTTAGAAGGACTTCCCTTTGACTTTAATTGTGGTTTTGTTGGCTACTTTGGTTACGAACTAAAAGCCGAATGTGGAGGAAAGCTCGTCCATCAATCGCCATTTCCAGATGCGATGTTTCTCTTAGCAGACCGAATTATTGCTTTTGACCATCAAGAGCAAGTAACCTATCTGTTGTGTCTGACTAAAAAAGGAGAAAATAGCCACGCCAATGCCTGGTTTGAAGGTATCGAAAAACAGCTTTGTACTCTACCTCCTCTGCCTCCCATTGAGTTAGACTATACTCATCGAAAAGTTAGCTTTCGATTGAGTCGTTCCTACCAGAGATATCTGGAGGATATTCAAGAAAGTCTGGATCAGATTAAAGCTGGAGAAAGCTACGAAATTTGCTTGACTAACAAAATTTATGCCAATATCGAACTTGACCCCTTGGCATTTTACCGAAGGTTGCGCCAACTCAATCCTGCACCCTACTCTGCCTTCCTAAAATTTGGCGAGCTAGCTGTGGCTTGTTCATCCCCAGAACGATTCCTGAAAATTGACCCCTCAGGTTGGGTAGAATCTAAACCCATCAAAGGAACTGCTGCACGAGGCCAAACAGAAGAAGAAGATCGACTGTTGTGCGAAGCGTTACGCACTCAGGAAAAAAACCGTTGTGAAAACATCATGATTGTAGACTTACTTAGGAACGATTTGGGCAGGGTTTGCGAAATTGGCAGTGTCCATGTCCCTAAGTTAATGGATGTGGAAACCTATGCCACAGTTCATCAACTGGTGAGTACAATTCGGGGTCGTTTGCGTCCAGATGTAAGGGTAGGAGACTGTATCCGTGCCACATTTCCTGGAGGCTCCATGACTGGTGCTCCTAAGATCTCAACCATGGAGATTATTGATCGATTGGAACTTCAGGCCAGGGGAATCTATTCCGGAGCGATCGGGTTTCTTGCACTAAACGGTGCTGCAGACCTTAACATTGTGATCCGAACTGCTGAGATTACTCCCAATCAGGTATCGATTGGTATTGGTGGTGCTCTGATTGCGTTATCGAATCCCCAGCTGGAATTTGAAGAAACCCTACTCAAGGCTCAAGCCCTAGTGCGTGCGATTGTCTACACGGTTTGTGGAGAGTTTTCCCCAGAGTTGTTTGATATTGATGGTTTACAAGCCGAGATGGTGAATTGTTAATATAGGAGTTCTCAATGGGTGAACTACCTCGTCCAGGGTTTTAGGGAGTAGGGAGTAGGGGGTAGGGAGTAGGGAGTAGGGGTAAGAAAATTAAATGTACCTTCCGAGCATCACTTGGGCGGTAGAGTACCGAACTTCGTTCGGTAAAGTTGTTGAATTGCCAAGGCTACCAAACCAAGGGTAGTAATACCAAAGATAAACGTGGCTAGGGTACTGACTCCCACTACCAGCGTCCGAACTGCGATCGCAATTTTGAGTGCTGTCTGAGAGTTAGACGTGAGGGGTTTATTAGCAAAGGTTGTAGCAATCGAGGCAGTTAGAAAATAAATAGCGCTTGTCAATCCTCCAGAAATCAATGCTCCCGTAAGGCAGCGCCAGGGCGAAGGTAGCGCTTGAGTACTCTTAGGGGTTTCCGTGTCTTGGTTAGATGTTGTCATTAGTCAAAGCGTGATTAGTCTTAAGCAGGGTTTAAACTATTACCCAGTAGCTTGTTATCTCTACTACGTGTTATGTCTACTAGTTGAACTTTCCGGAGGCTGACCCACAGGGGATTATAACCTGACACATCTCAACCAGTTATCGATACCAGGATCAATAACGAAGCTACCAGATATAATATTACCTTTGTGTTTAATGACTTAGTTTGGCGATGGAAAAATAACTGCTTCCAAGCTTTGTAGAGCTTCTTTGAAGTCTTTATTAACAATAGTCACATCAAATTCATCAGCAGCTTCAATTTCGGCTTTGGCAATAGAAAGGCGTTGGGCGATTACTTCTTCACTATCCTTACCCCTCAAGCGAATCCGCTGCTCTAATTCATCTAGACTGGGGGGTAGTACAAAAATACGCAGAGCAGAGGGAAAGGTTTTATTGATTTTCCTTGCCCCAACCAATTCTATTTCTAAAATAACAGACCTACCCTTCTCAAGAAGCTGCTTGACTGGCAAACTAGGTGTACCGTAGTAATTACCAGCGTACTCAGCCCACTCTAAAAGCTCATCCCCTATGATCATTTCTTCAAACTGGTCACGAGTGACAAAGTAATAGTGTTTCCCATGCACCTCCCCAGGACGTGGTTGCCTGGTGGTTGCTGACACCGAAAGATCAAGTTCCGGGTGTCGCTTCAGGAGCTGGCGCAGCAAGGTTCCTTTACCAACACCAGAAGGACCAGTCAATACAATGAGTCTCCCTGCTTCCATGTTGAGTCTAGTTAAGTTTCAAGCTTAATGGTTACCATTGTGACTATCTTTATTGATAACGAAGCGATGAGCAACAGTTTCTGGCTGAATTGCCGAGAGGATGACATGGCTGGAATCGGTCACAATTACCGCTCTGGTGCGACGCCCGTAGGTTGCATCAATCAGATATCCACGCTCTTTTGCCTCAGTAATGATCCGCTTGATAGGAGCAGACTCTGGAGAAACAATTGCTACAACTCGGTTTGCTGAAACAATGTTACCAAAACCAATATTAATCAGCTGAATGTCCATGAGCAACTAACGGCAAAAGCCGGATGAGAAGCTAGTATAAGTATTCAAGTACAATAGTAGCGACATTAATTTAGCCTTACAAGCCTAAAATCTGGTAAAAAACCGGATTTTAGGGAATCATCCGTTTTCACTGTTGAGTGCATAGGGTGTTTTACTCCTAGATAACCAACCCATGGCTCAAGCTGGAGCAAGGGTGCGTGGGTCACTAATCCTGGGATGATAGCTGCTGATAGGCAAGGTACACAGCCTCCAGAAACAAGTTAGCCGTGACACCTGAGGGTACCTTTTCCAAGGCAATCATGTCTTTGACCTGATCAGCCAGTTGTCGGCTTAACTTCGCTTTTGCCTGAAATGTCATTGCCTCGCGCCGGTGCAAATACTCTCGAATCATAGCAAAGTCTTCTGGCTGCAAGGGGGAGAAATCTGCCTGGGTTTGGAGCTGATTGGCTAAGGCTTGAGCCTGATCGGAGATCTCGAAGCTAGCAGAAGCAATAGGCTGCTCTTCTTGGACTACCAGAGTTCCTGCTAACCAATCTCCCAAGCGTTTTTCTCGTTTGCTAAAGATAATTAAAAATACTCCCAGGAACCATAAATCATCAACAGGTCTTAGCAAAGCACGTAGGGTAGCTTGCTGTAGTCTCACTGGTCTAGCATCATCACGAATGACACGAATTTTGCCATAGCGCTTACCGGGTGTTTGTCCCTGCCATAGGGTTTCAAACAAAACGAAATAACCCACGTAAATCGAGAAAGTAATAAATAGATAAATTGCTAATAGCCACAGCCTTAAATCATTAATACCAAAAAAATAGTCTAATAAGTCCAGCAGTTGGGAAGATAAAACGCCCCAAGCAATTAGAAATACTAATAAAATGAATCCTAAGACAATATAATCAATTAGCAAGGCATAAGCTCGACTGCCAATCCCTGCTAAGGTTAATTCTAATTCAACACTTTCTGGGGTTTGTATAGTGACTCGATTAAAAAAATTAATCGGTGTTGAGGTTAGCTTCCCCATAGCTGCAAATCTATGCCTTCTTTACGACTACATAGATCGTAGTATATCACTGATTTAATGGCTTGCCAGAAGGGAACCAACAACGCACCACTAGCAAAGCTCAGCCCAAAAACTAGCACTAAATACAGCCAGATAAAAATTGCTGAGTCTTGAGGAAACCAAAGAGATAAAACAGTTTGTATGATGAATGTAGCTATCTGTACAGCAATCGAAATGGGTAGTGATATTAAAAAGCCAACAACTACTATCCCTTGAATACGTAATATAAATCCCTGAGTTAATTTCCAGCTGCGACCAATGGCTGCCCTGGCACCGATGGGATTTTCTATAGCCAGCGGTATTTCATAAATCAACAAGCGAGATATAAACCAGATAAATCCAAAGAAAAAAGCAATCATAAAAATACTCAAAACCAGAAATCCTATGATAAGCATAGCAACACTATTCTCAGGGAGAGTATCGAGACTATCTAAAATAGTACTGCTATTCCCAGAAATTGAAGCAAGGACTCCGATCAAGATACTAATAATAACAATAATTACCATTATTGCCACCCAAATTATCAAGGATACTAGGATTGCTACTCCAAACGTTATCAAGGATACTAGGATGCCTGCTCTGAGAAAACTCCACATCCGAGGATTGACATGGCGGCGTGCCTCATTCACTGTTTCTGGACGTTCAATGATTTCCCTAAACGCTAGACGTGAAATTAGCCCAAACATGGCAGAAAACTTAGCCCAGCCATATATGGGAACTAATAGCCATAGATAACCGATAAAAGCTAGACGATAATATAACTTAAAATGGTCGCGGTAGATCCGCAGACCTACATTAACGACATTACCAATACTGAGTGGTCCTAAAGATTGGTTGGGACTAGGCTCATAAGACATGGGTCGATGGGGCTATTGATGGCAAGAGAAGTGTTAACGCTATCTTAAGGGAGGTTTACGAAAATTACACGGAAACTTTATGAATATTAAACGTTGGATTGGGCGGCGGGAAGCAAATTGGAAACAGTTGGATACTCTCCTGCAACAAGTGGAGAAACGAGGAATCAAGTCCTTGCCAGCATCCCAAATCAAGGAACTCGCTAGTTTGTATCGCTCCGTCTCAGCGGATTTAGCCCGTGCTAGAACTAACCAAGTAGGCCATACCCTGGTCAAGGATTTACAACGACTCACCTCTCGGGGCTATAACCAGATTTATCAAGGTTCTCGCCGTCAAGACTGGCAAGGCTTAGGGGAGTT
The DNA here is from genome assembly GCF_010672095.1 of Moorena sp. SIO3I6. Taxonomy (NCBI): domain Bacteria; kingdom Bacillati; phylum Cyanobacteriota; class Cyanophyceae; order Coleofasciculales; family Coleofasciculaceae; genus Moorena; species Moorena sp. SIO3I6. The sequence continues at coordinate 100,688 of NZ_JAAHHU010000001.1, forward strand.
TTGTCGCTGGGGTTTCCCTGCTGTAGTGCAACAGACCTGGAGTTATATTGCGATCGCAACCGCAGTGTTTCTCCTCGGAGCCTTAATTGCCTGGTGGTTGGCTTGGCAAGATCCAGTGTTTATCTCCCTAGTGGTTCCGGAACAGTTAATTGAACAAGTACGCGATCGCCAGGAATTGTGGATGGGTTCGATTTTGGGCATGAAACCCTTAGCCTCCAGTAGCATTATGATTAACAATATATCGGTATGCTTTCGGGCAGTAGCTGGTGGGATTACCTGCGGTGCCTTTACCCTATATGTCATGGCATTCAACGGAATACTGATTGGTGCCATTGGAACCTTAGTGGGTCAAAATAACTTAGCTTATCCCTTCTGGGCATTTGTGTTTCCCCATGGTTCCCTGGAATTACCCGCTATCTTCTTTGCTGGTGGAGCCGGTTTACTCATCGGTAGAGCAATTCTGTTTCCAGGCCAATATCGCCGGGTAGATGCATTGAAATTTTATGGCTCCCAAGCGGCTCAGTTGATGTTTGGGATTGTGCCGATGTTGATTATTGCTGGTATTATTGAAGGGTTTTTATCTCCCAGTCCCTTAGTGCCATCATTCCTCAAGTATTTGGTTGGAATCGGACTGTTTAGCCTTTTGGTTATATATTGTAGTAGCCGGAAAGTCGAGGATACTTCAAAGTAGATTCCGAGCTTTGACTCGTAAGTAGCTCTCAACCAGTTGCTGACTAATCTGATTGGCTGGTGCATCCAAGACCAGAACTCCTTTTTGCTTCAACCGGGCAAAGGCAACTTGGCGCTGGGCAATTAAATCCAGAGCGACAGCACGGGTATAAGCGGCTTGCCCCGGGTCAGGGTTAAGATCAACACTAATTCTCTTTCTCCCCTGCTCCTGGTATCCCCTGTTCCAAAGCTGGTCTTGACTGACAATTTTCTCTAACTGAGCCGTATTAGGGGGAGTGTGCGCTAATTGGTCAACAAGGGGGTCTCGAAGGGTGACACAAAAAGGTAAGTAGCGAGGGGTGAGGCGTTCTAGGGCTGCTAGCAATTCAGCGGAAGCAGTAACATCCACGATGTCTGTAATCAGTACGACTAAAGCACGACGAGTTTGCTGATTAACGACTTTTGTAACAGCACCAAAATAGTCTGGTTCTAATAACACTGGCTGAATCGGAGTGAGGCGTTCTATGAGTTTCGATAGTTGATGTTGACCCCGTTCTGGTGGAATCCAGGTCGTTATGTCTCGATCAAAGACACCCACCCCCACGCGATCGCCCCGATGTAACCCAGCTAATGCTAGGGCTAGAGTACTATTCAATCCCCAATCAAAGCGCTTCAGTTGAAGTACCTGTGCGGTCATCAACCGTCCCCGGTCCAGTAATATAATTAAAGTCTGCTCTTTTTCCGGTTCCAGCACCCTTACTAAAGGGCGAGAGCGGCGAGCAGTGGCTTTCCAATCAATCAGGCGAGTGTCATCACCAATGCCATACTCCCGCAGTTCAGCAAATTCTGTCCCACTACCCAAGCTTCGGGAACGGCGCATGGTACCAGTATTTTCCAGGGTGAGGCGAATAGAAAGCGATCGCAACGTGACTAAGTCTGGATAAACTGCTACGTTCTGACTCCCTGGGATTTTCCAATCATCCCACACCAAGCCCCAAGGACTCAACTGGCGCACGTGAATATCTCCCCAGTGAAACTGACCTCGTTTGGCTGGGTGAACCGTATAGGTTAGTTCCTTGTTACTATTCCGGTCAAGGGTAGCAGTGATGGTTGGGGTGGAAACAGCAAACTCTAATGGATAGTAGTCCTTAATCAGAATTCGAGCAACCTGATTTCTAGATTCCACTGACAGCACAATCAGATTATCTCGCCCAATCGATAACCGTTGTAAAGGGGTGCGGGTTACCTTCACTCGGTTAGGTTTGACCCGTTTTCCATCCCATAAGGCTAAACCAAGGACAATTCCATCAAAGACAAGAGTACTAATTAGACTGATTTGCTGATTAAAAACAGTAGCGAGTAATAATGCGATCGCAATCCCTAGAATTAACAGTAAATACGTTCGTTGTGAGGGAATCATAGTTTTTTTTGAGTGCTGAGTGCTGAGCCACTCACCTAGGCACTGGAACTTGCTTGAGTAATGAAGCAATTACGCCATCGATCTGTAACCCATCTAACTGCACCTCTGGTTTCAGAATCAGACGGTGACGGAGTAGAGGGAGTGCGATCGCTTTTACATCATCCGGTGTCACATAATCCCGTCCTGATAACACAGCTTGGGCTTTACTGGTTTGTAACCAAGCTACAGCAGCTCTCGGGGAGGCTCCCAAAGCTAAATCAGGATTTTGCCTGGTTTGCTGAACTAAGGCTAGCAAATAATCCAGCACCTTCTCGTCTACTTGGATAGCTTTAACCTCTTGACGAGCACTAAAAATTTGTTCTACAGTTGCTAGAGGTTTCAGACGTTCTAAATCCAAACGGCGTCCACGAAATCCTTTCTGAGTATTGAGCAACATTTGCTTTTCTGCCGCCGCGTCTGGGTAATCCACTACCAGCTTGAATAAAAATCGGTCTAACTGAGCTTCTGGTAGGGGATAGGTGCCTTCAAATTCTAGAGAGTTTTGGGTAGCAATCACCCAAAATAATTCAGATAGAGGCAATGTTTCCCCGTCCAAGGTGACTTGCTGCTCTTCCATTGCCTCTAGCAGTGCTGCTTGGGTTTTGGGTGGGGTGCGGTTAATTTCATCAGCAAGCAAAATCTCAGTAAAGACTGGTCCTTTTTTCAGGGTAAAGTTGCGGGTATTCAGGTCAAAGATATTGGTTCCTAAAATATCCGATGGTAGAATATCTGGGGTTAACTGAATTCGCCGGAATTCGGCTTGGATTAGCCTTGCTAGAACTTTGACAAGCAAGGTTTTACCGGTTCCTGGTACCCCCTCAATAATGACATGTCCACCACTAAGCAACGCTACGAGTAACTGTTCGACTAGGGTCGATTGACCGACAATTATTTTGCCAAGGGTTTGCTTGAGGCGGTTCAAGACAGGGAGATCATTGGTCATTTGGTTGATTAGCTATCCTGTGGGACCGTCTTCGTGGTACCAGGATAGCATGGGCAAACTCTGGTTGATTGGGGGTCGGATTAGTTAGGTTTATACGCAGTAGTTTAAGCAATCGGGCAGTTGTGATCATCCCATCAATCAATACGAATTTTCTGCCATTTTCCCAGCCATTTTAGTAAGTCTGACTCCCTAATACGACGTTTACTAGATTGAATTTCCAGCAATTGTTTCAGTTCTGTAGCTGGACGTCCAGTTTGCTCAACCCAGGCATCAATTAGAGCTTGCTCCTCCAGCAGAGTCTGTCCTAATCCCAGTGCTTTTTGCAGTTGCAGTTGTTCGTCTTTTCCCACAACTTCCAACACAAACTCACTGCTGCCTGCTTTTTGCAAAACACCTGCTAATGCTCGGATGTAGGCTTCGCTGTTATCCACGACTGGTTCAGATAAGCTCAATGGTTGTCCAAAGCGCCGATTCAGAGCCCAGATGGCAACCAGAAGAATGATTAATCCTTGGATAAAGGCTGGCAACATAGGGGTTTTCCCTAAATAACTGAATAGAGTCTCACCTACCTCTCGCTTGATCACATCTACATCTTTGTAACCGTGGAGGTATTCATCCACCCAAACCAGATTTTGGTTAGTTAAATTCCCCTCTGGTTTCAAGGGAGTAACCAGTTGGGCTAATAATTCATAGTTAGCCGGAAAGTCCTGATAAGCATTGGCAGCAAGATCCGATGTAGTGGCAAAGATAACTCTACCATCACCAATAGGCTTTTCCCAAACCACCGCACCAAAGCGATCGCTTAAAATTTTCTTCCCCTGATTACCCTTGTATCGCCGCCTGGTGTTAACCTTAACCTTTCCCGTTGAAGCCTCTTGGAGAGTACTAAAATCAGCGTCTGTCACCGGCTGCTTGACTCCCAAAATCACCATCGTATTGCCCTGTTTAATCCATTCTCGCTCTTTACCATAAATAGCATCTACTGTCAACCAACTAGTGACACGCAATAAGGTAACCGAGCCTTGAGCATCTGTCTGATTCGCTAAATCCTCAAAGGGTTTTTGCCAACGCTGTACAGGAGTTCCCCGTTTTGCCATGTAAGCGTACCAAGCGCCATAGCCATAGGGAGCGCGGCTGTAAGTAGAACCGCTATTGATTTTATTATTAGCTGGAGCAGCTACCAGGGTAATCATAATTAGTACCACCATTGCGATCGCACTAATTACCCCTAACCGACGCCTAGGAAATTTCATCCTTCATCCTTGGCCTTAAGGCCGTAGGCCACGCTGCGCGAACGGCCACGCTACGCGAACAACCTTTATCTGCTGATAAGCCTCCTTGCACCGTTCAAAAACCTGACTAGAGACTTCGGCGTTACTAAAACATAACTGCTGGTGGGTGATCAGTAAGATTTGGTATGGTTTAGGTTGCGGTAATTGCTGGATGAGTTGTAGATATTCTCCATCCGTGCGACTGGGATGGCGAGGGGCAATGCCAGTATCGTGTAATTGCTGCAACATCCCCATATACAAGCAACGACAGGCTTCGGTGTAGTTACCCTGCTGCTGATAGTTTTGCGATCGCTCCCACCAATTGACCACTGATAATTCTGGAACTGGTCGTTTTGTCACTCTGTTTGCAGCTTGATTCAGTTGCTGGTAATAATAACTAATATAAGGATGTAATCCTCTCAACAGCCGCACCCCTAGCCAGCTTAGGATTACAGCAACAAGTAACCAAAACGTTATCCTAATCCCCCGGGCTAGCATAGGAGACAGTAACCAAGATGGCAGTGAGCCTTGGGCTTGGTCAAGAGGCACCTGAGACATTGTCAGCTCCCACCACTCCCCGAATTGTCGTTGCAGCAGCTGCAACTGCCAATCCAAACTGTTTTTTTCAAAGGAACCAGTAGACATGTCACTAGTCAAGGCACAAGTTAAGATACTAATAACTAATAATGTTACACAGCGGATTTAGGGCATGGATTAAGTCATCCGTGCATCTGTGTTATTATTGTGTGTAGTCCACCCTTCTATTCTTGCCCATTTCCCATGATCTAAAATAACAGTACTTGAAGCCGGTAAAACTGCTATTTACTAACATGACAAGTCTCTATACTGACATTGATATCAATGTCCCAAAGCAGAAGGTTTGGCAAATTTTGTTCCATAAACAGCAGTGGAAGTACTGGAACACGTTTCTATTTGATTGTGACTCAAATTTACGGTTTGAGCAGGGCAAAGAAGTCTTTCTCTCGCTGCGACGGCTTCCCAATGAAGAAGAGACAGAATTTGAGCCATTGGTGACACAAGTTCAGCCTGGTGTGTGTCTAAGTTGGGTGTCTTCTATCCCTGGCTTTCGTAGTGAATGTGTATTTGATTTGCAAGAAATAGGAGTGGGTCGTACCAAATACTTCCACAAACACTCTTATTCAGGTATATTGTCTCGGGTGTTTCTACCCTTTATCCGAGAGGATGAGTTACGGGGTATTAAACGAATGGCATGGGAGTTGAAGCGTTATGCTGAGGGGTTTTAGAAGGTTAGTATGGCGCTAGCACACCCTTACTCCGGGTGAAGTGTTAAAGATGACACTGTAGACACTAACGACTTAACCACACCCGGAAGCACTGGTTTACCTGACAAGTAATCCCTTAGTAACTAATTCCTTAGTCAAGATAGCCCATAAGTTCATCTGTCCCTTCACTAACATTTGTAGCAATAGGACGATTTTGGGGTAATGGCTTTACGCTCAGCTGTTTCCTATCGATGTATCCTGAGGATCCAGTTCCTTTAGCAGTGAATTGGATTTCCTTGTCTTTATTGCTATCTGTGCTGCTCATATCCCTCCTGGGACTCCTTAATCAGAGTCAAAAATACCTTATTATATAGCTACATCTGGTCTAAGTTGACCAAGTTAGGCTTACAGTAAACAAAAACTACTGTCAAGGTTATACTATCACATTTGATAGCCGTTTGAAGCTATTGACAGCATCAGCTCTCTAGATTTTGGCCTCAACAATCATCATTCTGCCAGCAATAGTGAACCGATTCATCGGCCATAACCCAATAGTTAAGGCCAATAACCAATAACCATTAACTATTAACCATTAACTCTAATAAATCCTTAGCCTTGCTCTGGATTGTTCTATACTCCTTAAGGATTGGTTCTATTCCTTCTTCTTCCTTTTCCACATAATCATCTAAATCTCCAAATACTCTTTTTATTTCTTCATATATCAGAGTATATTTGAATTTAAGTTGCTCTTTAATATCTGATATCAACTTAGTTTTATCACTATCTAATTTTTTGCTAATCTTGCTAATGATCATTCTTTTTTTAAGATAAAGCGCTCCCCCGGAAACTAAAATCCCAACTCCGGCAAATGCAGCACCGATAATATCCAATATTACTATTTCTGTTATCGCCATAAATAGGCCAGCAATTACTGTTACTGCCGCTCCACCTAATACATTGGTGGCGACTCCACTAGCGTTAGATTTTAAAGTATTGATAAACTCAGCATCTTCAAGGAGTTTAGATGCTTTTTGCTTAACGTCTTCAAACACCTCATGACGGCGCTCAATAACTTGGATAGATAGATGGCTATTACTGGAATAATTCTGGATAGTATTTAAATCTTGTATTAACGAATCAATTAGGTTTTTAATATCCCCTAAAAAATGGTGTGTCCCCTCTTTTAAGGTTTCTTCTAACGACACTTGTAGCTCTGGTTCATACTTGGCCTTGATCTGATCGATCCAGGCTTGGATCGAGGCATTTTTATTAACGGTACCAACAACGGACTTATTGATTAGTTTAGGAAAGGTGAAACCAGCGCTAAAATCGGATTTTATTTGCTCAGCAACTAGATCATAGTTGGCGGCTAACTTATCCACCAGTTTACTAATCTCATCTTGAGACTTTTTTTCACCGACAGCTAGTTTAGTTTTGATTCGTTCTACTGATGATTTATCCAGCTCTAGTTGCCGTTGGATAGATTTTAATTCATGCTCTAATTCATCAATCACGTTTTGAGTGCGATCGCTAATTGATTTCAGTTTAATTTTATAAGTCTCCCCACCGGTAACCATATCATTAATAAATCCTCTCACTTCCCTAAACCCACTCCCCTCTTCATTCCCATTGTTTTCTAATTCCGCTGATGTCGCAAAAACTATAGGAGACTCAATATGTCGTTGACTAGCATAGTCTTTAACTCTCTGAGTATTTCGGCTTAATTCTTCTGGTTTAGTTAAATCAGACTGTTGAAGTATAAAGACTACTTTTTTACGCCATTGCTCACTAACATAATCCAGGAGTTCCCAAGCTGTTTTATGATAGGGATTCTTAGCGAAAAATACAAAAAACACTAAATCACTGTTAGGAATATAGTTTTCAGTAATCTCTTGGTGGTTGTCCAGAATCGTATTCGTTCCAGGAGTATCGACAATTGATAAAGTTTTCAAAATGTCAATCGGTAAACCAATTTTTCGTAACGTTGGGCTAATCTCCTTTTCAAAAGGCTCCTCTGAATAAACAATTTGTTGAATAACATCCGTACATGGCTCAACATCAGTTTTACAAATTTCTTCTTGAAGGAGGGCATTAATAAAGCTACTTTTCCCGGCTTTGACTTCTCCAACAATAACTAATAAAAACGGTTCATTACTATTTTTTTGTATCGTCCTGATTTTTGACTGTAATTCCGGTTTATTGATTTGACTAACAAATTTATGCAAATCTTGTAACAGGTCATCAATATCAAGTTGGTGGTTGTACAAGACTTGATCAATAATTTGATTGTTCATTAAAATTACTCCCCTAGAGTATACTATCCTACCTAAATTAGGACAAAATAATTATTAAATATAGCTATGGTAGATTAATTATAGTTATTTTCAAAGCATATCGCAAGGTAAAAACTCTGATCAGGTAAACATTCAACTCTCAGCTGTCAGGCATCAGCCCTTGATTAGTCATTAATCAGTAGTCATTGGTCATTTGTCTAATGCGTTCGCGAACGGAACATCGCATCTTAACAAGACTCAGCCGTCAGGGATTAGCCCTGAATATTATTTCACTCGATTCTAGTTTGCGTTCGCGAAGCGGCTCGTACCGAGCATTATGAATCGGGGGGTAGAGTCCCAATGTTGACGAGACCCGAATCCCCTCATATCGTTGTAAATTTTCTCGAAGTGCTGACGCAGTTGAGGAAGAATAACCTTTAAAATCTCTCTCACGGTAACTAACTGAAATTGACAAAATTTGCTTATTGTCTAAGTTTAATACCTCTTGGCTAGGTTTGTCTAAAGACCATTGCTCAGGACTGAGCCACTGATCCAGTATAATGAAATTAAGTCGAAATGGCATAGTGCTTGTAGATAGCAAGACTAATCATGGCAGCAACACACATACGCTTTGACTGGGCGATCAAAAAACAACTGCGGGATAAAGCTAATTATGTTGTCCTCGAAGGCTTTATCAGCGAATTACTCGGACAAGTGATTACCATTGAATCAATACTAGAAAGTGAAAGTAATCCTCAGACACAAGACAATAAACTAAACCGGGTGGATATTCTAGCTCTCAATAGTGCCGGGGAGTTATTGCTAGTGGAGGTTCAAAATAGTTCGGAAAATGATTACTTTCAGCGGATGTTATTTGGAGTTTCGACTCTGATTACCGAATATCTGGATAAAGGAGAGCCTTATAGTCAAGTCAAAAAGGTCTACTCCATTAATATAGTTTACTTTCCCCTCGGCCAAGGAGAAGATTACATATATCAGGGTAAATTAAATTTCATCGGACGTCATATCCAGGACAGATTAGAGCCATCAAATCTCCAGAAGGAGTTGTTCAAAATTGAGCAGGTGTACCAAATATTTCCCGAATATTACATCTTGAGAGTGAAACAGTTTGATGATGTGACTAGAAACAGTTTGGATGAATGGATATATTTCCTTAAAAATAGTGAAATCAAGGAGGAATTCCAAGCCAGGGGATTAGCCCAAGCCAAGGAAAACCTGAGGATTGAGAGTCTACCGAATACCGAAAAGGCAGCCTATCAGAAATATCTGGAAGATAAACGGTATGAAATTAGTATGCTGGAAGGGGCAGAGGCAGTGGGAGAATTAAGGGGCAGAGAAGAGGGCAGAAAAGAGGGCAGAGAAGAGGGCAGAAAAGAGGGCAGAGAAGAGGGCAGAAAAGAGGGCATAGAGCAGGGCATAGAACAGGGCATAAAACAGGGCATAGAACAGGGCATAGAACAGGGCATAGAACAGGGCATAGAGCAGGGCATAGAACAGGGCATAGAGCAGGGCATAGAACAGGGCATTCAACAAGAACGTCGTGCTAGCTTGGAGCGAATACTTCAACTACGATTTGGAACGATTCCTTCAGAGATATCTGAAAAACTTCAAGGCTTAGATATCCAACAATTGGACAACTTGATGGCAACGGCATTAACAGCTAGTTCTTTAGATGAGTTTAGCAAAAATCTGCCGAATTAATGGCCAGGTGTTAAACTAGAAGTCTAAAGGAAATTAAGTCGAAATGGCATAGTGCTTGTAGATAGCAAGACTAATCATGGCAGCAACACACATACGCTTTGACTGGGCGATCAAAAAACAACTGCGGGATAAAGCTAATTATGTTGTCCTCGAAGGCTTTATCAGCGAATTACTCGGACAAGTGATTACCATTGAATCAATACTAGAAAGTGAAAGTAATCCTCAGACACAAGACAATAAACTAAACCGGGTGGATATTCTAGCTCTCAATAGTGCCGGGGAGTTATTGCTAGTGGAGGTTCAAAATAGTTCGGAAAATGATTACTTTCAGCGGATGTTATTTGGAGTTTCGACTCTGATTACCGAATATCTGGATAAAGGAGAGCCTTATAGTCAAGTCAAAAAGGTCTACTCCATTAATATAGTTTACTTTCCCCTCGGCCAAGGAGAAGATTACATATATCAGGGTAAATTAAATTTCATCGGACGTCATATCCAGGACAGATTAGAGCCATCAAATCTCCAGAAGGAGTTGTTCAAAATTGAGCAGGTGTACCAAATATTTCCCGAATATTACATCTTGAGAGTGAAACAGTTTGATGATGTGACTAGAAACAGTTTGGATGAATGGATATATTTCCTTAAAAATAGTGAAATCAAGGAGGAATTCCAAGCCAGGGGATTAGCCCAAGCCAAGGAAAACCTGAGGATTGAGAGTCTACCGAATACCGAAAAGGCAGCCTATCAGAAATATCTGGAAGATAAACGGTATGAAATTAGTATGCTGGAAGGGGCAGAGGCAGTGGGAGAGTTAAGGGGCAGAGAAGAGGGCATAAAAGAGGGCAGACAACAGGGGATATTAGAAGGCATTCAACAAGAACGTCGTGCTAACTTGGAGCGAATACTCCAACTACGATTTGGAACGATTCCTTCAGAGATATCTGGGAAAATCCAAGGTAATGATCTCCAACAACTGGACAACTTGATGGCAACAGCATTAACAGCTAATTCTTTAGATGAGTTTAGCCAACATCTGCCTTAACCATTGAACCTACCCTACGGGAACGCCAAGGGCGAACAACCTTTAACCCAACGATACAACAACTCCTAAACTTTCATTCCCAATCCTATCCACTGCTGACAAGGCATAGATTCCCGACTCTAGCGCTATCTCCAGCGTGGCTGAATTCAGGATTTTGTACAACCTCCAAACCCCATCTTGTTGTCGATAAAGGGTCCAATAACAAATTTCTCCATCACAAACTTTCTGCCAACTTAGCTTACCATCTCTTGCTCTGACATTACCTGGTGTCTTAGGTGGCTCAGTCTTTAACCACTCCATAGTAGGAACAACAGCAGGTTCAGAATATATAGAGCTTTTGAACTGGTCAACCACCTCTAAACGATTTTCTGTGAATACTTTCATGCTATAGAAAATATTTCCTAGGGAGAGTTGAGACACTAGATCGCGGCTAATTTCAACTTGTTCTTCATACTCAGAAATCGGCCACTCTTCTCCATCTAACTTACTGAGTCTATTCCCAGAATAAATGTGTCGATTTTTAGGATTATTTTCTGTCCACCATTGCAGTAAAACCGGATAACTTTGGGCAGGAGGCTCAATCCGCCAGTAAAGTTGAGGAGCAATATAATCGACCCAACCTTCTTCTAACCATTTTTTAGGGTCAGCATAGATAGCTTCATATTGATCTAATCCCTTAATTTGAGGAGGTTGTCCAGGACGATAAATTCCAAAAGGACTAATCCCAAATTTAACTGTTGGCTTAGTAGCTTTAATGCCAGTGTAGAGACGCTCAACTATCTTATTCACATTGTCCCTGCGCCAATCCCCCAAACTCAGTTCACCCCCAGCTTCCTGATAAGCTTCATAAGTTTTTTGATCAGGAAAATCTTGATCTTTGATAGGATAAGGATAGAAATAGTCATCCAGATGAATCCCATCGACATCATAACGACCCACTACATCCAGAATCACGTTATAAGTCCAGTCTTGAACTGTTTTTACTCCTGGATCCATCCACAATTGCTTACCGTATTGATACACATAGTTTGAATGGGTAACGCTGATGTGAGGCTTGACTTTTGTGGAAACTTGTGATCCTGTTGCAGCACGGAACGGATTAAACCAGGCGTGTAGTTCAATATTGCGATTGTGACATTCTGCGATCGCAAACTCCAGCGGGTCGTAAAATGGTTCTGGTGGTTGCCCTTGGGTACCTGTTAGCCATTCACTCCAAGGTTCTAATTCTGAGGCATATAAAGCATCTGCTGTAGGTCGTACCTGTAAAAACATAGCATTGAGGTTAAGTTCCTCAATCCGGTCAATAATCTCGATCAGTTCCTCTTGTTGGTTTTCAGCTGCTAGACCCTTTTCAGACGGCCAGTCAATGTTCCAGACACTGGCAACCCAAACTCCCCGAAACTCTCGCTGATGGCTAACCTCCCTAGTGGTTTGGAAAGCAACCGTGTATTTTGAGTTTAGGTCCGGCACCTGACCCAAATACGCCAAAGCTTGATAGATAAACGCTGCCACATCAGCACGAGTTGCCACTTGAGTGGGTCGCAGTCGCTTGGGATTGGGATAATTGACGATTATTTTAGCATCCGTAGCGGTGGCTATCCTGTCTCGGGCATAACCAGGAATTTTATCCACATCTTGATAGAGTTGGGGTAGCTCTATCTGTACATCCGATATCTCACTCAAGGGAAGGTTCAAGCCAGATGCGATCGCTACCAAGGCTTCCACTCGAACCAGATTAGTGTCTGGGCGGAAGCGATTACCAGGATAACCCGACATAAAGCCAGTTTCGTAAGCATATTGAATCGCCTCCAAAGCCCAGTGTTTCTGTGATACATCAATAAACTTCGGAGCAGATCGTTGTTTTTCGGGTTGGGAAAAAGCGTTTTTTAATATGGCAGCAAACTGAGATCGATTGATGGGTAGATTAGGTCGGAATCTGCCATCAGGGAAACCGCTAATCATTCCCTGATTGGCTAAACCTTCAATAAATGGCTTTGCCCAGTGATTTTCCGTATCAGGGAAGCCAGTTTTAGAAGCTACCATAGTTTTATTGCGAGGCATATTGGGGGCTTAACCGCAATTTTAGCCGCACCATTATAGCAAGTGGCAAATTAATATCAAGTTGCGTTTACAGATAGTCAATTCACCGATGGGGAGATGGTCAGAGGTCGTGATGGCAGGGAATAACTATATTGAATACATGAAAAGTCCCTAGATCAGACCGGATAAGTAATGAAGTGATCAGGGGTGATGGTAATAATTTGTGATTCAATAGTCTTTTGTCAGTTATCCCCTCATCCACTCATCCCCTCATCCGCTCATCTCCTCATCCGCTCATCCCTTGCTCTGGTGAAGCCATAGTTAAGCAATATCAGGGGGTTGATTGTTAGAATCTGACTTGGGTGCTGACCGGATTTGCTGTAGTTGAGCTTGTATTAAATTTCGTAGGTCCTCTCGAGAGACCTCTGAACCAACCGCTAAATTACCAGGTGTATCAAAGAAAACAGTACTAGTGACGGTGTCGATTGCCAACATCTGAAACAAAATGTGAGTGACTGGCACCCCGCACGCCATAAGTTGAGGATCCCAATCAGAATGAAAATTGGCAGCATCTTGAACAGTCGGAAAAGCATAAATAACATTTTTCTCCAGATCAGGGTTAGCACGATTACTCAGTGTCGTCAACACCCAACCTTGGTCAAGATTTTGGAGAATGTAATATTCCAGATGGTTTAGTTGTTCCGCCAGAAGTTTGAGTACTGGAGCGATCGCTTCAATCGCTTGAGGCGTCGTTCCATCTTGTGGAGCATTATCAATCAAATTGTTAATTTGTTCGTCTAATTCCATAGGAGCTATAGGGTGAGGAATTTGGCTGCACATAGTCTAAACCTAAATCAAATTTGTCGAGAGTACCTGTATGTTAGGGTCGTTATTGAATGAAAATCATGATGAGGGAAGTCTGCCTGGGCGTGGAAGGACTATTTGAACTGCTGTATAACGAACTCCGGCAGTCCACTCGTGCTTCTAAGCAAAACTGCCAGGACGTAGCAAGACGTATCGCTGATGAAGTTAATCGTATTTGCAATGAAAGTAATCGGATTCAAACCTCTGGGGATGTGGACAGCTGGGCTCAAAACCTCGCTAACCATCGTCTCAAGCAAGTTTGTCATTACTACAAACTGGGGTCGCTCCAAGGAAGGGTAGAACTACAGAGTACTCTTAGTGCGATTATCTACCGCTACATTACACCCCATCAAACGCCGACCAGTTACCAGGCGCGGCTGAATATGATTGAAGATTTCTTACAGGGATTCTATGCCGAAGCCTTAAATGCCTTTCGGCGGGAAACCTCCCTGGAGGAAACCTATCGTCCCCGCAGTCTCCTGGAACTATCAGAATATATGGCGTTTACAGAGCGCTATGGTAAACGACGTATTCCTTTACCCGGTCGCCGTTCCCAACAGTTGGTCATTCTACGTGCTCAAACCTTTTCCCAACAGCAACCTCCAGAAACCTCTGTGGATATGGATACAGCAGCGGAAGGAGCAGCACAGGAGTCAGATGCGACTTGGAATGATGCGGCGATCCAGCAGGTGCGGGAGGCAATGGTATTATCAGACTCTGAACCCCTAGACTCCAGCCTGCGGGAAACTGTAATCAAAGAATTATTCGCCTATCTCAAAGAACGCCAGCAACAGGATTGTGCGGATTACTTTACTCTGCGGCTGAAAGACCTGCCAACCAGGGAAATTGAGGAGATTTTAGGCATCAATCCCAGACAGCGGGACTATTTACAACAACGGTTTAAGTATCATCTGATTCGGTTTGCTCTGTCTCACCGCTGGGAATTGGTACATCAGTGGCTGGGAGCAGATTTGGATCGAAATCTGGGGCTAACACCAAAAGAATGGCAACGATTTCAACAAAAACTGAGCTCCCAACAGTCAGAATTACTTAAACTCAAACAACAAGGTTACTCCAATGAACAAATTTCTAAGACCTTGGGTTGTACACTAAACCAGGCACAGAAGCGATGGTTTAAGTTGCTCGAAATTGCCTGGGATATTCGTAATAGTTCAGTATCCGGATCCGGTAGATCTAAAGATGAATAGTGACATAGATAACAATATGGACGCTTTCTATAGCCGCTTAATGGCTTGGCTAAAAGAGTCCCGTCCCGCTGCTTCAATACCATCAAACGGTCAAGTAAACGATACTGTACCTCTGGGTGAGACAACAGCAGCGGATTTTGACTTTGATGTATATCCCCTGGATTTATCAGAATCACTGGACTTGGAAAACTTGAACATTGTCCCTAATCACAATGGCGAAGCGGCTTTAGACCGCATGTGGGTGAATTCACTAGAATCGAACACCCATGATGACCTTACACTAGGCGGTGAAATCCGCCGCTACAACTTGGGAGAGATGTCAACCGTGCAAAATCGTTTCCAGACGCTATTGAAGCGCAAACTACAAGCTCAAATTGAACTTAACCCACCTCTGTTTCCTTGGGAGACAGAAATTTCAGACTATGAAACTGATATTGTTGACGCAATAGCGGAGTCTTGGGTTTCCGGAGTTAGGTTTTGGATGCCACAGTTGTCTAACTTGGCCTTACCAACTGCCATACCAGAAAACGTTTTATCTCAATTGCTAGAAGCCTGCTCTGAGGCAGTGTCTTCCCAGTATCAGCTAGGAGCTAAACTGGTTAGGGCAGTTCAAAAGCTGTTTCCTGACGAATTCTATGCCCTTAACTCCTGGAGTGGCAGGATCTTGATGACACCTACCCGTTCTCCAGAAGAACAACTGCAATCCCTACCTTACGAAGAAGCTAACAATGAGCAAAAGATGGTCTTGGCTCTGTTAGCAGCTAAGGAAATTCTTACCACCCTCACCATTCCAGTTTCACCAAATCAAACTCCTGTGGAGCGCCAGTGGGAGACTAGTGCTGGTTTAGTAACTCTGCGAGCAGAATATCATCAAGAAGATGGTGTGTCTCAGCTACGGGTCAGCACTCGTTTGCCTAGAGGTGGTAGCTTGACTCTAGGTACACCTCAAGCCTCGGCAAAAGCAGAACGTACCTATCCAGGTTACCTGAGTGTAGAATCCTATGATTTACAACCCAATCAGATTTGTTCTATCGAGATTCGCTTCGATCATGGAGAACAGAAACCTTTGACCTTTGCAATCTGCCCGACAAATTAGTCAGAATACTTGCAGGTTAACAGGTTGCAGGTTAACAGGTTAGTAGGTTGCAGGTTAACAGGTTAACAGGTTGCAGGTTAACAGGTTGCAGGTTAACAGGTTGCAGGTTAACAGGTTGCAGGTTAACAGGTTAACAGGTTGCAGGTTAACAGGTTGCAGGTTAACAGGTTGCAGGTTAACAGGTTGCAGGTTAACAGGTTGCAGGTTAACAGGTTGCAGGTTAACAGGTTGCAGGTTAACAGGTTGCAGGTTAACAGGTTGAAGGTTAACAGGTTAACAGGTTGCAGGTTAACAGGTTGCAGGTTAACAGGTTAACAGGTTGCAGGTTAACAGGTTGCAGGTTAACAGATTAACAGGTTGCAGATTATAACCTTGGCCAATAGGCCACGCTACGCGAACAACATTCCAACCTTCAACATTCCAACCTTCAACATTCCAACCTTCAACATTCCAACCTTCAACATTCCAACCTTCAACATTCCAACCTTCAACATTCCAACCTTCAACATTCCAACCTTCAACATTCCAACCTTTAACATTCCAAGCTTGACATATAACCTCGGAGCGCATCTACCATGGTGAGTCAGTTTTGGCAGCGTCTTGAGGCCAAGCCATTGCCTCCTACAGAGGAGTCGATTTCGTTAAGGGTGTTGGTGCAGGCACTGGTAGTAGTAGGAATTGTGGCTGTTGATGTTGCCGCATCTACCTTCTGGAGTCTTTGGGCAGTACCCTTAAGTATTGTGGGAGCAACCTGGAGTTGGTATCGTCGTCGCCAACGTAACATTGCTCTGAAATTCTTGCTGGCATTGGGGATGTTGCTGGCATTGGGAGCCTTTTTGGGCAATGTGTTCAGTCAGCTCAATGATACCCGCTTGGCTCTAGCTCAGTTGTTAGTTCAGCTGCAGATTCTCCATAGCTTTGACTTGCCCCGCCGCAAGGATTTGGGCTATTCGATGGTAATTGGGCTAATCCTGTTGGGGGTCGCTGGTACTGTGAGTCAGACTCTGGCGTTTGCCCCTCTGTTGTTAGTATTTTTAGCGATCGCATTACCGGTTCTTGTCCTGGATTACCAGTCACGCTTGGGTATATCTACGGCTAAAAAAAGTAAAAAATTATACGGTTTTACTCCCAACTACTCACCCATACCCCTAAAGCGTCTCATTTTATTTATTGGTGTAATTATAGCGCTAGGGTTAACCATTTTTGCTCTGATGCCTCGTTTCCCTGGCTATCAAATCCAGATGTATCCCGTCAGTGCTCCTGGGGAAATGGCAAACCGGAGATTTGATTCACAAAATAGGTTAATTGTTAACCCTGGCTATGTGAGCGAAGGGAAACAGCAAGGGGAAAATGGTAGTGGTGGCTCTCAAAACGCTACGGGTGCTGGTGAGTTGGATCAGACATTTTACTATGGCTTTAATAGCAAGATTAACCAGAATCTGCGGGGAGAACTGAAACCTAAGGTAGTGATGCGGGTGCGTTCTCAAGCACCGGGATTTTGGCGAGTGCTAGCGTTTGACCACTACACGGGTCAGGGTTGGGAAATTTCTCGGGATAATCAAGTCCAGAAAATAACTCGACCAAGCTGGTCCTATCGCTTCCAACTCTTACCTGCCTTGATCACAGGTCAAACCAAAAAGGTAATTCAAACCTACACAGCTGTATCAGAACTGCCGAATCTGATTCCCGCTTTGGCCTATCCGAAGGAATTGTTCTTTCCGTCGCGGGAAATCGGTATTGGACCAGAAGGCAGTTTGCGATCGCCTTTAGGTTTATTAGAAGGACTGACCTATACCGTAATATCAGAAGTTCCATTTCGCGATCGCACTAAGTTGCAGCAAGCTGGGGATAACTACCCCAAGTCGATTCAAAACTACTATCTGGATATTCCCCCCCAAATTGCAGTGAGGGTCAGGCAACGTACTGAAGAACTCCTAGCCACTTCAGAGAAACCTCTTACCTCTTCCTATGAAAAAGCCTTGTATCTAGCCCAGGCGGTTAAGCAGCGTTATCGCCTGCCCCAAGACCCCTCACAATTCCCTTTTCTAGAAGAAAATCAAGATTTGGTGGAAGCCTTTCTCTTCAAGTATCAAGGTGGTTATCCCGACCACTTCTCCACCACCCTCACCATGATGCTCCGTTCCATAGGCATCCCAGCCCGATTAGTGGCTGGATTTGGCACTGGCGAATTTAACCCCTTTACCGGGTTTTACATCGTCCGCAATACCGATGCCTATGCCATGACTGAGGTTTATTTCCCTAAATACGGTTGGTTTGCCTTTGACCCCATCCCAGGTCATGAATTGCTGCCCCCCTCCGTTGAGCAATATCAAACCTTTAGTGTCTTGCGCCAGTTTTGGCAGTGGGTAGCAGGTTGGCTCCCCTCACCAATCACTGGTTTACTGAGCAACCTATGGCATTTCACCATTGGTACCATTATCCGAATATTTGTTGGATTGTGGAAGATGGTATCTAGTGGTTGGTTAGGTATGTTGAGCGGCTTGATTTTAGCGATCGCATTTGGTTTTCTGAGCTGGCTAGGTTGGCATCAGTGGAAAAACTGGCGCTATCGTTTCTGGTTGGCAACATTGCCACCAATGGAACAGATTTACCAGCAAATGATCAGGATTTTAGCAACCAAAGGATATCTCAAACATCCGACTCAAACTCCACTTGAGTACGCTAGCTGTATAAGTCAAGACCAGCCTAAAGCATCCGCTGAGGTAATTGAGCAGATAGCGCATGCTTATATCCGTTGGCGTTATGGAGGTCACAGACCTAATATTAAACAACTGCGGCGGCGACTGAAGCAGTTTAGCAAAAATAGGTTTAAGGTTTAAGGTTTAAGGTTGCTTGAAAGTCAACAGTCAACGGTTAACAAAAAGACTTTTGCTTTAATGGGGTTCATCTAAAGTATTTATATAATGACTGTTCTTCTACCTGCTGTTGTTTCGGTCGGTTTAATTATCCTGATTGGATTTATTGCTGGTCGCACGTTATCTCTGGACAAGCAAACTCTTTCTCAGGTATCTCTTTATATTCTCGTACCAGCGTTGATAGCAGACAGCTTGTATCGGACAACTCTGTCTACCGAAAGCACCATTGGTTTAGTCGCTGGGTTGATCATTACCGCTGTGTTGCTTTACCTACTGAGTTGGGGATTAGGCAAACTGTTGAAATTACCACCAGTTGTCCAAAAAAGCTTTATGGTTGCTGCTATTTTTCCCAATGCTGGAAACCTGGGGCTTCCTCTCAATTCCTTTGCCTTTGGTACACCGGGTTTAGAACGCGCTATAGTTTACATGATCACAGCTGCCTTGTTGATGTTTGCTATTTGTCCCGCCTTACTTAAAGGGGGTAGTATTAGTTCTGGAGTGCGCTTAACCCTAAAACTACCGCTACTCTGGGCAATGCTGGCAGGATTAACCTGGCGTTTATTGCGCTTAAAACTGCCTTTAGGGCTAGATCAGGGTATTCACCAGTTGGGTATGGCAGCAATCCCTATCGATTTAATTGTGTTGGGGATACAATTGTCCCGCACCCGTTTGGTTATAGGACGGTATGAGGTGCTCGCCACTACCTTGCGTTTGTTGGTAGCTCCGCTAATTGCCCATACCGTTGGTCAAGCATTGGGACTGGAGGGATTAAATTTACAGGTGTTGGTGTTACAAAGTGCCATGCCTGTAGCAATTAGTACGGTAGTTTTGGTCACTGAGTTTGGGGGAGATGCTCCCTTAGTAGCACGGACAGTGGTTTTGTCTACCTTAGTCAGTTTCCTTTCTCTTCCCCTAGTTTTGTGGGCGACTACTTAGTTAGTATGTATCTATCGATAAGAGCTAAACTAGAGAATTAACGGACATAGAACTGTAAAAGATTTAACAGGATCAGTAATTATCTGGATTACTAAAGCCAGGTTAATTTGCCATGGTTACATACAGAGATTATTTCTCTGACTATCATGCTTGAACTAGCGCTTTCAGCAATTAAAAGCAGTCATGAATACTCAACTTGCCAGTCCACCTGCTCAACACGACAGTTTAAATATCCCTACTCCCTGGGGGTGCGCTTGTCGCCCCCCCCAGCCTCAAGCAGGGCTGTTTCATTATAGAGCAAAAAGCTGTATAGTGAAGCAATAGCCCTAAAAATGGGCTAATTTCCCTTATATGCCATGGCTCATGGAGAAAAGCTTAATCGACTATCTCAAAGAAATACCTGATCATCGCAGTCCTCATGGTCTTCGTCATCCTCTGTGGCTGGTGCTTCTAATCATAATTATGGGGATGATGAGTGGTTATTGGGGTTATCGACAATTGGGTAGATTTGTAGAACGCCACCGCAGAGAATTGATTAATATACTTCAAATTCCCAATGCTCGTGTTCCTTCTTATTCAGCGATCAGAAGAGTCATGGTTAATTTAGATTACGAAAAACTCCAAATAGTGTTTAATGAATGGAGTAAACAGTATAGTGTGATTCCCTCTAATGAATGGATATCCCTTGATGGTAAGAGCCTCAAAAATACTGTTAGTAACTACGATCAGGCCCAACAAAACTTTATCAACTGTGTTTCGGCTTTTTCCCATCAAAGAAGATTAGTATTAGGGGTAAAAATGATGGAAAATAAGCAGGAGAGCGAAATTCCCGTCGTTCGAGACTTAATTGAATTATTAGATTTAACTGGTGTAGTCTTTACTTTTGATGCTCTTCATTGTCAAAAAAAAATCTGGCAGAGATCATCGATTCAGGGAATGACTATCTAGTTAAAGTAAAAAAAAATCAACCCAAATTATATCAACAAATAGAAACGGAATCAAAGCAGCAAACACCACGACAAAAAGTGATCCATCATGAAAAAACTAGAAACCGTAATACTGTACGTCAAATAGAAGTGTTTGAGCCACCAGAAAACCTTGATCCATTATGGATGGGTGTCGGTTGTGTCATTAAAGTCTCTCGGAGTGGAACTCGTGGTAATGAACCATTCAAAAGCATTAGTTATTATATGAGTTCAAAATCTCCTCAATCTCGTCGTTTGGTCGATGGAATTAGAGAACATTGGCTGATTGAAAATTCTCTTCATTGGGTCAAAGACGTCATTTACGAGGAAGATATTAGTCCCCAAATATCAGGATTTGCTCCAAAAAACTTATCTTTGCTCAAAACCTGGGTTTTAACCCTTCTTCGAGCACATGGCTTTGATTCGATTAAGGCAGCAATCAGCGAAATGAGCCATAATCTGAAATATATTCTCAGTTTTTGTACTTAAGAGTAATTATCTCCGATTATATTCTATTTTCTAGAGAATGAAACAGCCCTGCCCAGCCTCAAGGGGTAATAAATCTACTAACAACTCCCTGACCCATTAGCAGCGTTTTTAAGCATTTAGGCAATTTTTAAACAGGGTGCATTATATTTTCGGAGTAATATCAGGATGCATTTAACTATTATAAAAATTACCTGTTATCAGGTAAATATAGCTGATATGATACCCAAATTAAATTTGCTTATAAGGTGTTTTAAAATTCAATTTTTTTGCCAAACCAAAACCAAGTATGATCTTGAATTGATTAGCCACACTATTATCTAGTAAACCGAAACAAAAAATAACTTGGATGATCAGCAGAACAGTAGAACTACTAGTTCGTTTTGTTTGGCAATAGATGAATATTTTTTTTTATTTTGGGCAATCCTGAAGATACTCACGCTGCGCATATCAACCATGCTCTGACTAAGGCTGGAGGCAAGACAAACTATCTCGACACTTCTCTGTTTCCTACTAAATTACGACTATCTTGGCAGCCACACACTAAAGATGGACTTCTCACCCTATCCGATGGCTATCAATTACGTCTAAGAGATATTCGTAGCATCTTTTGGCGTAATTTTTCTGGAGTTCAAATTCCCCCAATCAAAAATATATTACAGCAGAGAGTTGCTTTTAATGATGCTATGAGTCCCCTAATAACGTTGATGCAAGGAAACTCAATTCACTGGGTTAAATCATGGCAAGCTTATGAATTTGATAAGGAAAAACCTCTACAATTGAGCAAAGCTGAACAAATGGGTGTAACGATTACCCATACTCTAATTAGTAATGATCCAGAGGCTATAATTAAATTTAGGAAGTCTTGTGACCAAGTGATTTTTAAGCCAGTCTATGGTGGTGCTCATGTCCAGTTTTTAACAGAAAAACATCTACAACCAGAACGACTAAACTTAGCCCTGCGGCTTTCTCCTGTTACTATACAGGAGTATATCCCTGGCACAAATATTCGCACCTATGTAATTGGGGACTCGATGTATTCGGCAGAAATTCGCTCCAAGTCGCTCTACTTTCGAGAAGATATCGATGCTCAATTGATTCCGGTCAGGCTGCCAAAGACCGTGCAAGAGCAGTGCAAAGCTATCACTAGAGCGTTTTGGCTCCAGTGGACGGCGATTTGGCGTTTAAAGCCCAATGGTGAATACGTGTTTCTTGAAGCTAACCCCAGTCCGATGTTTTTACACTTTGAGCAACAAACTGGTTTCCCTATCACCCAAGAATTAGTTAATCTTCTGATGAGTGATATCAATTGAGTCCTGAGTCGGAAAGTGCAGAGTTCCGACTCAACAGTAAACAGTCAACAGTTAAAAGTTAATAGTCAACAGTTAACAGTCAACGGTTAACAACATTAGTATTAGACTTACAAGCTAAGGTGTGAAAACCATTCATGACATGAACCGTTGGAGTATCGGGCATGGGTATTGTGTACCAATCATTCTCCGATTCTTCTCGGCTGATTATACTACCCTGGGAATCGTATTGTTCAAAACGCAATGTACGTATCGAACGCTCAGGGCAATTAACTTGAACCGTGATAATGGCAGAATACACTCCTGGTTCGAGAGGATTACCAAATACTATTCTACTATCAAAGGAGTGGATGGGATTGCCCATTTCATCAGTGGTGCTGACCAAAGAATCGATATCGAAGTAGTGGATATTGCCTGTCTGAGCATTTGACATGACTCTGACCCAACGCCTTGGTTTTGTCTGAGCTATAGCAGTCTGAGACAGGTAAGCGATCGCAGATAAGATTAACAGAAATTTACCCATAGAATTTACCAATAGTAGTATCAAACTATTAAGTATCAATTTAGTATCAACGGTGACAGCTGGGGTAGATGCCACTGTGTTATAGTTAATAGTAAACTCTAGCAGGATTTATTCAACTGTTTCCGAAGCAACCAGGCAAGCCCTATCACTCCTAAGGAGGCAGAAGAAACTGGTTCTGGTACAGACTTAGTCTTAGCCTTGTCTTGGGACTTCAGTGCGGCTAAGGTTGATTCCGCTATGATCTGATGGCCAGCTGTCGTTGGGTGGAAGCCATCCCAGAATACAAACTCGTCTGGATTAGCACAAGCAATAAACGTTGTTTCATCTAAGCACCCTTCCGTCACATTCGTGAAACCAAAGTTTCCAGGATTGGTCAAAATCTGATTAAATAGGTTATTGGCATCGAAGGATATCAGGTTAATGTCAGCTAAGGATTGGCTCAAAAGGTTAAGGGTGGAGTCCAACAGAGAGTTATGCTGCTCGCTCAAATCCGTGAGGCCAGACGATAATACACTATCTAGTCTCAGTGATTGAGGTATCTTTCCCAAATCTGGTAAGTTAAGCACTAGGAAATTGCGAGCACCAAAGTTATACAGGGAGTTCAGGGCTGTCTGTATATTGCTCACCACCTGGTTAGGATTAGGAGGGTCCGCACTCTGGTAATCATTAGCACCTGACCACAGAATATAGAGGGCGTTGGGGTCAGCCATCTGATCAGATAGGATTAGGTCATTGGTAAACCCTGGGACTTGGGTGAGTAATCCCGGTAACAACGCCCCGAATTCACCAAGGCCAGCTAATCCGGCTTGAGAACCACCAAAAGCAAAGTTTACGCTTTGATTAGTCGTCGCACCATTGAAGAAAAAACTCACCCGAGGGCCATCGGGAGTGATAGTGATTGGAGAAAGTATCGGCGATTCCGGTAATACCACGGACAAGTCAGTAGATGGCTTCACCTCTATGTCCAGAGCATCTGCTAGATAATCTACCCAGATAGGACCATTGCTAAAACGTCCCTGAAAGTAGGGTGGACTCTGGGGGGTGATGGGAATGGTGGGATTTAGCTGATTGCTTGCCTTACTGATATTGAACAAATTGCCAGAATCCGATAGGCTATCACCAAACACATAAAGATTACTAAAATCTAAATCATATGCCCTAGCTTCAGAGGGCAACATTAAAGAGAATAGAGAAAATCCGAAGGCCGTAATTGCGTTTTTCATCGTTGATTGTCTGTGATTGTGGGCAGGTTTCAAGCCAAAACTAAAAACCTACAGAGATAGAGTACTGCTTTGGGTGACTCTCGTTATTAAGATATTGCAAAATTTTTGGGTTATAGTATAAATAAACAATAAAGTATTAAAATAAATTTAATCAGCCTAGATATGGTATCATGTCCGGAAACATCGCTCTTGTAAAGCATGGGTAATTGATAATTGGTAATGGGGAATTGGTAAGTAGTGTGATTACTACCAAGCTATTCCCTATTCACCCTTACCGATTCCTAAAACAAACAACAACAAAGAATACTACCGAAACAACCGGACACGATCTGAAAGGTTAGTCGCTTTTAAAAAAAATACGGTTATGGCATTTAGATACTCTACCAGTGGTGCTACATCAGTCATTTCCAGAAGAGTAGCTGAAAAACATTCTACTTATTCTCCTAGCAAGAATGAACTCCATGATGTCCAGGAGCCGATTATCACTGCTCCCCTAGAAGTGCGCCGAATTATAGAGCGAGTCTTGCAGGCAGAAAAGGATAAACTCTATATGAAAACTCCCCGTAATATTAATGATGATATCCTGAAAATTGTCAAGGAAGAAGTTCAGTCAATAACCCCATCCTCTTAGGTTGGGGCTTGGGTAGACGACCAACTGTCCGTGTTTGACTAGACCATTGAGCCGAATTTTGGTACGAACATCCGGATGCTTCCCCAGTCCGGATCTCTTCAAAACTGTGTCGTCAGTTGCTGTTAGACAGGACATCTTAGATTCGGTGGTCGTTCGCGTAGCGTGGCCTACGGCCAGGGGACGGGTAATCAACCCAAATACTTTTCTCGTGAGGTTTATCACCATGCTACGAGTTCCAGTTATTTCACCTGATGGCAAACCATTGATGCCTACAAAAGCCTCTCGTGCTCGGCGTTGGCTTAATCAAGGTTTAGCTGTTATTTACCAAAACGATCTAAATGTTTTTGCTGTTCAGTTAGTCAACCAACCGTCTGGAGAACAAACTCAGGACATTGCTATTGGGATTGATCCTGGAAAAATGTTTTCTGGTATTGCTGTTCAGTCAAATAATGCCACTCTTTGGACAGGGCATTTAGTGTTGCCGTACAACAAAGTCCGCGTGCGCATGGATACTCGACAAATGATGCGAAAAACTCGTAGAAGCCGTCGAATAAACCGCAAGGTACCTTACTCGCAAAGGTCTCATAAACAAAAACGATTCTCAAATAGAGTAAGCAAAAAGGTACCTCCTTCAATTCGAGCAAACCGCCAGTTAGAGCAAAGAGTAGCCAAAGAACTTAGTCTTTTGTACCCAGTAAAAGTCATCGTTTATGAAATAGTCAAGGCTAGGGGAAACAAGGGTTTTTCTCCTGTTATGGTAGGCCAATATTGGTCAATATCTCAGCTAGAAAAAATAGCCCCAGTCACTCAAAAAAAAGGCTGGGAGACTGCTCTAAAAAGGGAAGCGTTAGGACTAGTCAAGGACAAAACCGACAAAAGTCGGCAGTCAGTCAACACTCATGCGGTAGATGGGATAGCTTTAGCTGCTACTCAATTCTTCCGGCGCAATAATTACTATCACAGTAAAGGCAAATTGAGTGTTCCAGAAAACTGCAATATAACTAACACTTTACTCTTTGTTATTAGACGTGCTCCTATAAGTCGTCGTCAATTACACCTGTTGCAATTTTCTAAAGGTGGAAAACGGCGCAAATATGGTGGAACAACTACTAGTCATGGTTTTCGCAAAGGAGATTATGTTGAAGCTGTTAAAGCCGGAAAAGTAACCCGTGGTTGGGTGAGCGGCGGAACAGCAAAACAGGTTTCCGTTAGCGATATCGATTGGAAGCGGATAGGACAATTCACTGCCCGCAAAGTCCGACTCCTAAAACGTTCAACGGGCTTAATTGTAAACCACTAATTGGAGGCGCGGCTTTCGTACCCACCCTGTAGAGGGATGGGGACGAAAGCCGCGAAGACTTATGAAGCTGCTATCGATTCAGCTATGTAATTTTCGTCAGTTTTATGGTAAGACTCCCGTGATTGTGTTAGCTAGTGGCGAGCGAAACACTACGATTATTCATGGGAATAATGGTGCTGGTAAGACTACCATCCTGAATGCTTTTTCGTGGGTACTCTATGAGAGATTTAGTGCTGCTTTTGCTTCAGAAGACCAACTGCTGAATAAGCGAGCTCTTGCTGAAGCTCAGTTCAATAAACCAGTAGACTGTTGGGTAGAAGTAGCATTTGAACACAATAATAAACGCTACCAAGTCAAACGTCTATGTCGTACTTACAAAACTGAGGTAGGAGTCGAGCAAGGTAACACAGAATTGTATCTCCAAATCGCTGGAGATGATGGACGCTGGTTATTGCCTCAACAACTACCTGAGGATATTATTGGTCAAATTTTACCAGCTAGTTTGCACCAATACTTCTTTTTTGATGGAGAACGAATTGAACAACTGGTACGCTCCGATAAAAAGTCAGAAGTTGCGGAAGCAACCAAGACCTTGCTAGGGGTAGAAGTTTTAAATCGCTCCATTAAACATTTAAGGGAAGCGAAAAAAACCTTAGACTATGAATTATCTTTAATTGGTGACTCTGAAACTAAGCAATTGCTTAAACAACAGCGAAAATCGGAAAAGAAGAGCCAGAGTCTAATCAAGCGTCAAAGGGAAATCAAGCAGGAGTTAGAGGATCAAGATGAGCTAAAGAAGACAATTGGTCAACGGTTATTAGAACTCGGTGGCGCTCAGGAGTTACAACAGCTGCGGGATGAACTAGAAGCTAGAGAAAAGTTAATTAGAGAACAGCTAAAACAAAGTCAACATATTTTGAAACGAGCTATATCAACTCGTGGCTATACCGTGCTGCTCTCAGAGGTAAGCTCAACTTTTCAAGAAATTGTCAAAGATTTAATCACCGAAAGAGGGGAATTACCTGTTGGAATTAAGCGGCAATTTGTTGGGGATTTACTTAAACACAAGCGCTGTATCTGTGGTGTAGAATTAACTGAGGGAACTCATGCTCATCAGCAAGTAGCAGCCTGGATGGATAAAGCCGGAATGGCTGAAGTGGAAGAAACCGCAATAAGGATGGGTTCCCAGGTTGATGAAATTAACCAACAGGTGCCTGAGTTTTGGCAGGATGTTGACCAACAACAAGATACTATTGCTCAGGGAAGAACTGAGCTTTCTAGAATTGAGACCCAACTAGATGATATCAAGAAAAAGTTACGTAACTTTCCCGATGAGGATATCAGTCTGCTCCAACAACAATTAGATGAGATAGATACTAGGATTCGGGAGCTAACTCTAGAACAAGGAGGGAATCAACAACAACTTGAACAGTTGGATACAGACATTGACTTAAAGGATAAGCAGATTGCTAAGCACAAAATGAATGAAAGTAAGCAGGCGTTGATACAGCGACGGATTGCTGCTGCTCAAGATTCTATTGAACGGTTAATTGAAGTGAGGGAACGTTTGGAAACTCAGTTTCGTACTTCTTTGGAGAAGCGGGTCCAGGAGATATTTATCTCAATTTCTTTTACACCCTATATCCCTAAGTTGAGTGATAAGTATGAGTTAACCTTAGTAGAAAGTACTCTTGGAGAAGAAAATCTAGTTGCTGCGTCTACGGGAGAAAATCAGATTCTAAGTTTATCCTTTATCGGCGGAATTATTGACCGAGTTAGGGATTGGAGTCAAGAGCATTCTCTGATGGGACCTGATAGTAGTACTTTTCCTATTGTAATGGATTCTCCCTTTGGAAGCTTGGATGAAATCTATCGTCGGCGAATTGCTAATATCTTACCTAGACTGGCGAATCAATTAGTAGTTTTAGTGACTCAGACTCAGTGGCGAGGAGAAGTGGCTGATGAGATACTTCCTTTTCTTGGTAAAGAGTATGTGTTGACTTACAATTCTCCTAAGTCTGATTGTGAAGAAGATGTTATTGAGCTAGCTGGAAATCGTTATGATTTGGTAAGGCGTAGTCCAAATCAGTTTGAATATACTGAGATTGTCGAGGTCGATAATGATAGCTAGTTTGTTGAAGCTTCATGGTTTATTACCCAAGTAAGTGGGGAGTTTAGCGTGAATTAGACTGTGCTTTAAGGTGATACCGTTTTTTTTAACTAATTCTCCCTCTACCTATTTGGTATTATTCCGGTAATCCTTAAGCCAGTATTCTAAAGAGATAATTTTTGCTACCTGACAAACTAATGTTGATGCTACCATAATTAGTTACTATTTTGTTATTCTACAAGCTGAGTGCGATGCTCTTTCAGAGCCGCTACGCGAACGCATCTAGTAATCCCATCTAGTAATCCCATCTAGTAATCCGATTTTTTTTTGGCAACAATACTCCCCTTAACAATACGTCAAATTTATGAGTTATGAATCCTGACTCCCTATCTCTACTCCCTACTTTCTACTCCCTACTCCCATTAACCCATCACTTTCTCCCTAAACCGATAAAAAACATCTGTATATAGATATAAATCAAATCTATATAGTTAATACAATGTCTTACAGTGAATTTACTCTAGATACACTCAAAAATAAATTTAACCTATCGATTCAAGAACGAGTTAATTTATTTGAATCAGTTGAACCAGTTACTCCTAGCCCTTTATTAAACGAGATTTTGGAAGAAAACCTTCCTCTAGGATTGGAAATCGATACCGAAAAAGCCCGCTCTGAATTGATTGTTGCTCCTATTTTAGTTGAAATTCGCAAGCAATTTAACCGTAAAATTAGCCTTTTCTCTGGGACAGAGTTTACTATTGATAAGAGTAAAGGGCTAAACGGTAGGTGTGATTTTATCATTAGTCATTCTCCTGAACAGTTGGATGTTACTGCTCCCATTGCTATTCTAGTTGAAGCAAAAAACGATAACCTTAAATCCGCTATCCCTCAGTGTATTGCTGAAATGGTTGCTGCTCAAATTTTTAATGAGCACAAAAATAATCCTATTCCGTTTATCTATGGTGGAGTAACAACTGGCAGCCTCTGGAAATTTATGAAATTGGTCAAAAATTCGGTTTATATTGAGTCAGAAGAACACTTTATTGGTAATTTAGAGGCTCTGCTCGGTATTCTGTCACAGATTATTAATAGCACTCGCCCTCAATCTCTTGCTGAAACCTAGTGATAATTCTGGGATAGTGGCCAGAAAAATCGGGAAGTATAGCGCTACGCGCAAGTCAGAAGTTAGAAGTCAGAAGTCAAAAGTAAGCTATGACTAAGTTTCGGAGTTTATGAATGTCAAACATCTGAATGCGTAGTGCTATATAATATAATAGAGACTAAATCAAGGGGTAAGCAATAATATTATTGGTTTCAGTAGTTTTTTGGTTCTTGTTATGATTATCAATATTGTTAATAGTTATGATTTGGTATTGAGATGTTGATGCTCCTTCTGGAGAATAGTGTGAATTGTCACAAGTAGTCAATATTATTGAAGTGACTAGGGTTGAGGGTTACCTTGCTGCTTATGTTGAAGAATCTAAGGGGTAAATTGTGCTATAATATTGTAAGTTTTAACATCATCTCACGTAAAACAAAGAACATAAGCTGATAGCTGACGGCTGAATGCTTACAATAGCACTAGATACCCTACTCATTGCACAATAGAATAGTTATTTGCTATATCCTCTACTATGCCCATTGTCCTAACCGATACCAAAAACTTACTCTGTGACCTAATTGCTCAATATGGCTCCCGCGTCGATTACTTAGCCATTCGCTTAGAAGAAGCCGAAGGAACTAGCATTTTATTACGGGGTGACAAGATAGAAACCCTGAGTGAAGGTCTGTCTATCGGTGGACAAGTAAGGGCATGTTATAATGGAGGATGGGGTTTTTCGAGTTTTAACCAGCTTAGCGCTATTAAAGAACGAGTCGAAGATGCGATCGCAGCAGCTAGGATTGTGGGTAATCAAGAAACCACCCTTGCTCCCATTGAACCAATACAGGATGTTTGTAAGTTACCCCTGACTGGTACAGACCCTAGGGAAATTCCCTTGGCGCAGAAGAAAGCATTATGCGATCGCTACAATCAAATTCTCAGAAGTTATGACAATAGCATTGCTACTACTTCTGTCCGGTATGGGGATATTAACCAACGCATCATCATTGCTACTTCCGAAGGTACCTTGATAGAGCAGTCTTGGGCAGATCTGGAAATGCGTTTTGCTGCTACTGCTCGTAATGGCGATAGTGTCCAAACTGGTAGAGAAACCATTGGTTCTCGCCAAGGCTATGAAGATCTAACCAATCTTGATCAACAAGTCCATGGAGCAGCTCAACGCGCTGTCGATGCTTTGTCATTACCACCTGTAACTGGTGGCAATTATACAGTAGTCATCGACCCCATCCTTACTGGTTTGTTTGTCCACGAAGCCTTTGGACACCTATCTGAAGCTGACATGGCTTATGAAAATCCTGACTTACTAGAAGTGATGAGTATAGGGCGTCGTTTTGGCCCAAAAGAATTGCAAATCTTTGATGGAGCTGCGACCCAAGGACACCGAGGTAGCTATTTCTACGATGATGAAGGCACTCCAGCCACTACCACCCAGTTGATTAAAGATGGTGTATTCGTTGGACGTCTTCACTCCCGTGAAACTGCTGGTAGATTAGGTGAAACCCCTACTGGTAATGCTCGTTGTCTCAATTACCACTATCCGCCGATTGTTCGGATGACTAATACTTGGATAGGACCCGGAGCTACTCCAGTAGCAGACTTATTCGATGATATCACAGTAGGAGTCTATGCTCGAAATTGGCTAGGAGGTATGACTAATGGTGAAATGTTTACCTTTAGCGCTGGAGAAGCTTGGATGATTCGCAATGGTCAAATTGCTGAACCTGTGCGAGATGTCACCCTTTCTGGTAACGTGTTCAAGACCTTAGCTGATATTGAAGCTATTGGTGATGATTTCTATTGGGATGAATCCGGTGGCTGTGGTAAAGGTGGACAAAGTGGCTTAGCTGTAGGCTGTGCAGGACCAAGTTTAAGGATTCGGAATGTGGTAGTTGGTGGAGAAGTTGAAGGTTGAAGGTTTGAAGGTTGTTCGCGTAGCGTGGCCAAAGGCCAAGGTTTGGAGGTTGAAGGTTGGAGGTTTGGAGGTTGAAGGTTGGAGGTTGAAGGTTGGAGGTTGAAAAACAAAGGAGTAATGGCTAATCGAGCATTAGTAACAGTCGAAAACTATTCTCCAAAGTCCCACTCTGCTATCTGTCGTTGTCTGTGATCCAGAGTTCCCTACAACTGTAGCAAAAGCAATGAGTATCCAACGCTTGGTGATATCACCTACACAGTGTCAAGACCAAGGGATTGTTTTAACTGATGCCCAACAGCATTATCTAATTAGAGTGTTGCGGCTGAGAAAGGGCGATCGCTTTATTGCTATGGATGGAGAGGGTGGCTGGTACGTTAGCGAGCTAGAAGGTGATTTGACTCAAGCTAAAATTGTCGCATCTGAGCACATTCAAACGGAATTGCCTAAACAGGTAACCTTGATGGCGGCTATGCCTAAAGGGAGTGGATTTGAGCAAATTTGTCTGATGGCAACGGAGTTGGGAGTGACTCGGATTGTGCCGTTGAAAAGCGATCGCACTTTACTCAATCCTAGCCCTCAAAAGCTCCAGAGGTGGCGACGGATTACCCAAGAAGCAGCAGAGCAATCAGAACGGGAAGTTGTACCGAAAATTCTTGACCCTGTTGACTTTTCCGATAGTCTTCAGTTACCGGAAACCCTAGAAGCCTATCGCTATATTTGTGTAGCTCGGGGAAAGGCTCCCCATCTACTCAATTGCTTATTAGATTTACGATTAGGATTGGATACTGGCCAAACAGACCCTGCTCAACATCCTGGCATTGTCATTGCTACCGGACCTGAGGGTGGTTGGACAACTCAAGAGCTAGAACAAGCCACTGCTGCTGGATTTATCGCTGTTTCTCTAGGAAGTCGTATTCTCCGAGCTATCACTGCTCCTATTGTTAGCTTGTCTATAGTAGCAGCAGTGTCGGAATCATCAGTTAAGGCAAACGGTGAGGATTTTGCTTAAGCAATTAATAACATCCATGGGCAACTTAGGCAATAAACTGGGTTTGTCCATGGTTCAATTCAATTACTATAGCGCTAGTTTAAGTGTGAAATTCAATCTAATCAACCCATACAACCCTTAACTCTTCTAAAAGGGTAGGGCTAGTAAAAAAAATTTGATCACCAAATTTTCGCAAACTATAGCGTTATAGTAAGCTAACTGAAATAAAAATAGCGCTAGATAATTTTTGCTCGAAATAAAAATAGCGCTATTTTAAAAAAAGATTAAATCCAATTACTTTATACACCCCGTAAGCCCTGAATAAGGTTCGCGCTATAGTATAGCTTCCATGAATCCCAAAATTAAATTAGCGCTATAGTATAGCCATCAACACTAATCATCCCATATACTCTTTACAACCCCTAAAAGAGTAGCGCTATTTAAATTTCCGGTATCACTTTATGAATTTTTGTAAAAATTTGGCAAATACAGAAATAATGTGTTATTCTAAGTATAGCGCTAATTAAAGGAGCAAAAAAAATGACCGTAGTCGGAACTACCCAAGCAGCTTTTCTTCTAGGAATTTGTGTCCAACGAGTCCGTCAACTTCTCAAAAATGGCAGAATTAAGGGTGCTCAAAAAGTTGGCAGATTTTGGCAAATTCCCCTATTTAACGGCTTGCCCAAGGTCAGTCCCGGTCGCCGTGGACCAAAGGGAACCTGGAGAAGAGGTTTCCAAAAGGTGGCCACTTACGTTCATGTCAACCAGAACGTCATTAGGCAAAATAAAAAGAACGACACCTACGAGCCTGTCCTAACCGTCAAACAAGGTAATCGCAACACCTACGGTCATTATGTGGAAATCAAAGGACCGTCTCGGTTAGTTTATCAACCTAATTGTCCCAAGGATTGTGGAGCTACAGTGTGGCTGGAAGTTGATCCTTCTGTGGAAATTTTGACCAAACTTTTTGGCTAGTGGGACTTTACTATTTTTGGGTCTGTTTAGGGGAACTAGCAGTGAATCGTTAAATACTTTTAGACTGTGACAAGTAATTTATATTCAAAGAAAACTGTAGTTGTTGCTAAATCGGATAGGGCTGACTACACAACAATTGCGGAGGCGATTAAAAATGCCCAACCTGAAACCATAATTTTAGTAAAGCCAGGGATTTATAGAGAAAGCATTGTTATTGATAAATCTCTAGAAATTTTAGGAGATGGGAAAGTCTCCGATATTGTTATTGAGGCCACTAATCTGAACTGCATTCTGATGCAAACAGACTATGCAATAGTGCGAGGCTTCACTTTGCGAGAATCCACTGTAGGTGTGTGTGTCCCCAAGGGACAGTTAATCCTTGAAGATTGTGATCTGACCGCCTATGACTGTGGTATAGTTATTTGTGGTTCTGAAGCAAATCCCATTATTCGTCGCTGCTGTATTCATGATGGGCAAGGTAACGGTATTCAGATTAAAGATAATGGTCAAGGAGTAATAGAAGACTGCGACATCTATGGCAATACTTATTCAGGAGTGAAGATCGATAAAGGTGGCAATCCCATGATCCGTCGCTGTCGTATTTATGATGGTAAAAGTTGCGGTATTTCGATTAAATACAATGGATTAGGAACTATAGAAGACTGCGACATATATGGCAATACTTATTCAGGAGTGTATATTGACAAAGTTGGCAATCCCACGATTGGTCGCTGTCGTATTTATGATGGAAAAAAAGACGGAATTTGGATTACAGACAATGGATTAGGCACCCTAGAAGACTGCGACATTTATGGTAATACTTATCCAGGAGTGTATATCGGTAAAGCTAGCAATCCCACTATCCGTAACTGTCGTATTTATGATGGTAAAGAAGACGGAATTTGGATTACAGACAATGGATTAGGCACCCTAGAAGACTGCGACATCTATGGCAATACTTATTCAGGAGTGTCTATTGATAAAGGTGGGAATCCTACTATCCGTCGCTGTCGTATTTATGATGGCAAAGAAGACGGAATTGAAATTAAATACAATGGTCAAGGAGTAATAGAAGACTGCGACATTTATAGCAATAATTATCAAGGAATTAAGATTAATAAAAATAGCAATATCACGCTCCGTAACTGTCGTATTTATGATTGTAAAGAAAACGGAATTTGGATTACAGACAATGGATTAGGCACCATAGAAGACTGCGATATCTATGGCAATACTTATCAAGGAGCTAAGATCACTAAAGGTAGCAATCCTACCATCCGTAGCTGTCGGATTTATGATGGCAAACAAACCGGGATTTGGATTACAGACAATGGATTAGGCACCATAGAAGACTGCGGCATCTATGGCAATATTGCTTCAGGAGTGCAGATCGATAAAGCTAGCAATCCCACGCTCCGTAACTGTCGTATTTATGATGGTAAACAAAACGGAATTTTGATTATATACAATGGATTAGGAACCCTAGAAGACTGCGACATCTATGGTAATACTTATCGAGGAGTTGATATCGATAAAGCTAGCAATCCCACGCTCCGTCGCTGTCGTATTTATGATGATAAACAAAACGGAATTTGGATTACAGACAATGGATTAGGAACCCTAGAAGACTGCGACATCTATGGTAATACTTATTCAGCAGTGCAGATCGATAAAGGTAGCAATCCTACTCTCCGTCGCTGTCGTATTTATGATGGTAAAAGTTTCGGAATTGGGATTACAGACAATGGATTAGGAACTCTAGAAGACTGCGATATCTATGGTAATACTAGTCTAGGAGTGTCTATTGATAAAGGTAGCAATCCCACGCTCCGTCGCTGTCGTATTTATGATGGTAAAAGTTTCGGAATTGGGATTACAGACAATGGATTAGGAACTCTAGAAGACTGCGACATCTATGCTAATACTAGTCTAGGAGTGCAAATTAATAATAACAGTAATCCTACTCTCCGTCGTTGTCGAATTGAAAACCATCCTTTTCCAGGAATTCAAATTGAAGAAGGATGTAATCCATTGTTTCGTCGCTGTATTCTTAGGAGTAATAGACCATTCTATTTAGGAATTGCTGGTATACTAAGTCTTTCTATTGCCTTACCTGTAGCTATAGCTGGGGGTTTGGTAATTACTCCCACTATAGCTTTAGCCTTAGCTGTGATTGGATTTGTATTTTACAAACTGCGTAAAAATAGGTTTAATAAACAATATATTATCGAAATAATATCTCTCACCCTAGTATTAGGCGCAAATTTAGGATATACTTTTTTGCTAAGTTTTAATATTTATAGCTTTTTAGCCTCATTGATAACGGGTTGGGCCTGGCAAAGTAGGCTTTTTAAGCCACTTTTTAAGCAATCTAAGTTAGTATCCAAGTATCAGCTTAATAGATCTCTTTAATTCAATTATTTTTCGGTGAACTATGCTCTAAATCTTGAGGTATAACCAGTTTTAAAGACTGGGTAATTATCAATAATGATAAGTTAATGACATAAGGTTGGGATAAGTTTTTCACTCCAATTCGTTGACTGTCGGATATTTCAGCAATTTTTGATGATCATGCGTACGCCTTCAGCCTTGTTGATCGCCCTATCATTCACATTGGCCAGCAAAAGCGGTCAATAACTATAACAGTAGTTAAATTTTTCCACTCAATCCTCCGACTGTCGTAAATTCCAGCAATTTGGGCTAATCGCGATCGCGTAGCTTGACTGCATGTCAATCGCACTAGCAACAGCAACAAAGCCGTGAAAATCCTTGGATTATCGAAAATTCCAGCAATTTGGGCTAATAACAATAGCGCTAGCTTAATCAACCCACGATAGTTATCGAAAATTCCAACAATTTGGGCTAATAACAATAGCGCTAGCTTAATCAACAAAGGGTGAAAATCCTTTACTGTCGAAAATTTCAGCAATTTTGGGTAATCACGATACTACTAGCAACAGCAACAAAGCCGTGAAAATCCTTACTGTCGGAAATTTCAGCAATTTTAGAAATAATGCGATCGCGTTAGCTTGAGCAACGCGCGATAGTTATCGAAAATTCTAGCAATTTGGGCTAATAACAATAGCGCTAGCTTAATCAACCCACGATAGTTATCGAAAATTACAACAATTTCGGATGATCACGATAGCGCTAGCAACAGCAACAAAGCCTGAAAATCCTTTACTGTCGGAAATTTCAACAATTTTAGAAATAATGTGATCCCCCCTTGTTGAGCAACAAAGCCGTGAAAATCCTTTACTGTCGGAAATTTCAACAATTTTGGATAATCTCGATACTGCGTTGGTTGAGCAACAAAGGGTGAAAATCCTTTACTGTCTGAATTTCCAGCAATTTTAGAAATCATGCGTTCGCGTAGCGGCTCGTAGCGAGCATCGCGTTAGCAACAGCAACGGGCGATAGTTATGGAAAATTACAACAATTTCGGATGATCACGTTCGCGTAGCGTGACCAAAGGTCAATAGCGCTAGCAACAGCAACAAAGCCTGAAAATCCTTTACTGTCGGGATTTCCAGCAATTCGCGATCGCATAAGCGCGGAAGCTGAGCCCTTTGGCCACGCTTTGCGTTCGCGTAGCGTCGGCTTTGCCGAAACGCTTCCGGAGCGTAGCGTGACTGCATGTCAATGGCGCGTTGGTTGAGCAACGGGCGATAGTTATCGAAAATTCCAGCAATTTGGGCTAATAACGATAGCGCTAGCTTAATCAACGCGCGATAGTTATCGAAAATTACAACAATTTCGGATGATCACGATAGCGCTAGCAACAGCAACAAAGCCTGAAAATCCTTTACTGTCGGGATTTCCAGCAATTTTCGATAATCAGGATACTACTAGCAACAGCAACAAAGGGTGAAAATCGTTCACTGTTGGAAATTTCAACAGTTATCGTAAATTCCAACAATCTAAGAAATTATGCGATCGCACAAGCGATCACATTCTTCGATCTTACTCTTCAGATTCTTTCTCCATAGGCTCAGGTAAATCAAAAATAATAATAAATTTCCCATCAGGCATCAGTCGTTTAAGTGCCTGCAAATGCCCTTCGGCATCGGACCGGTTCCGGTAACGACCAACAACGACCCGTTGCATTTGTGGCAATAGGTGAATGACCGCCCATGGATAGAGGCGTTCAGAGTACGTCATAATTTTAGGTATCTCCTTAACTGGGGGACTAGAGCCAGCCCTAGACCCTGGAAAATCGTTGGCTGGCTCTTAACGTTTTCACGTCTATAATACTACTATAGCATATAAATAATCTTTAATTATAACATATTTGAAAAACTTTTGTAACAAACTTGTCAGGGAGTAGGGAGTAGGGAGTAGGGAGTAGGGAGATAGAGAAGATTCTGATTAACGGTAATTATCTTGATTTACAGCAATTTTCGCCCCCCTAGCCCCCCAATTTTGGGGGGAAATTGAGTTAAAGTCCCCCAGAATTGGGGGACCCACGGGGGCTTGTAGCTAAAGGGAGTGAGGTCGATTCATCTGAAAACAGCTGTAAATTAGCGCTAGATAAATTCGACCAAAGTATAGCGCTAATTTAACCTACTCCCTCAATTATCCCAAATACTCCTTAACACCCCAAAAAATCAGCGCTAGATAAATTCGGCTAAAGTATAGCGCTAATTTAAACTACTCACTTAATTATCCCAAATACCCCTTAACACCCCAAAAAATCAGCGCTAGATAAATTCGGCTAAAGTATAGCGCTAATTTAAACTACTCACTTAATTACCCCAAATACCCCTTAACACTTTAAAAAGTGAGCGCTAGATAAATTCGGCTAAAGTATAGCGCTAATTTAACTTAATACCTTAATAATCCCAAATATCCCTTAAGACTACAAAAAGTCAGCGATTTTAACTGCTCCCTAGGAGCATCTGATTTTACACTTAAGTTAAAGGCGAGAGACCGAATGTCTAACACTTGGTGATCTAACACCTAACGCTATCATGCTTAAGCAAATTGCTGATGCTTTTGAGCACCATGATTATCAAACTGCTGCGCGATTAATTAAACAACTTCTGAAGCAAGAGCCCAATAATCCCTGGACACAGCTTTATCTAGGACGGCTCCAGGAAGTCAGAGGTAAGCTAGAAGCAGCTGAAAGAATCTATCGACAGTTACTGAAAGGAACACCTGTTCCTAAAATTATGGCGCAAGCTCGTCAGGGACTAGCACGCTTAGAAGCTACGGCAAAAGAACAGCGCCGACAAGCCCTAGCCCAAGCAACGGCTGACCCTGAAAGTAATCAATTGGGAGTATTAGTCCTAAAGCCGATCAGCCAACAAGATAAACCAAAAGCAGCTCAAAACTTAGCTCGTATCCTGGGGATAGACCCTTACACCGCAAGGCTACAGCTACCTACGAGAGGCTGGCGTTTATATCGCACTGGACCAGTGGGAGAACTTAAGTATTATGGCTCCTTACTGCGAGAAGCATCAATAAAATGTTTGTGGGCATCTGTAGCAGATATCAAAACAATTAATATCTATCAAGTTAAGTATTTTTCTGACAGTAGTGACCAGGAAACTACTGTAGTTTGTCACAACTCTCAGGGACAGTTGGGGTCTTTTAGCTTTAACTGGTCGGAAGTGACCCAACGAGTAGAAGGACGCTTGCCTTTGTTTGAGAAGGTAGTAGACTTAGATGCGCGACGGAATTTAACTCGCAAAACCCAAACCTTAGACTATGCCATGGTTTGTGACTTGCATTTACCAAAGCGCCACAGTATTCTCAGACTATGCGATCGCAATTATCAATTTCAGCAAGGAATTGCTCTAACCCTCAAGCCAGTTTCTCATCAGAACAAGCAATCCCAAGACTCTCGTATACACCAAAGCACTACAAGAGTCAACTGGAACAACTTAGCTGATTACTTAAATGTTCGATTGCTTGAGAAGCCAGTATGGTCTGACTTTAGCACCTTTGCGCAAACTGCTCTAGACTACCAAGATATGCTAGAAAAATTGGAGTCTCATATCGACTTATTTCGCCTGGTCGAGACTCCTTGGGATCCAGCATTTCAGTTGTATAGTGGACTAGTGTTTCTTGAGTAATAACTAATCTATTAACGAGGGGTCTGCATCTGAGCAGCCATGTCGAGGAACTTATTCATGCTAGGACCAGGACGCCGACGAGGCATGATCATTGGTACGTATTTGGTCGCAAAGGTCGTTTCCGGCTGCCCTTTTGCCTTGTTATTGACAAGTGCTGCTGCTGAATTGATTGCCGCTACTGGTGTTGGCTCAGGAGCAGCTGCCTTGTTTTTAGCTTCTGCTTCAGCTTGTTTCTTAGCCTTTGCTTCAGCCTTAGCCTTTGCTAGTTGTTCTTTCTTCGCTTGACGAGCAGATTTAGTATCAGCAGCAACAGCTGTTGGTTCTACGGTCGGAGTTTCAACTGTTGCTTCAGCTGTTGCTACTGGGGTCGGAGTTTCCACTGTTGCCTCAGCTTTAGCCGGTTCTGGCTTCTGTTCTACCGCCGGTTGCTCGGGGGTGCTAGTTTCGCTTTCGTCTAGCTCCAGATAAAAGCCCTTGGATTTATTGCGCTTAAACAAACCTACCATTTACAAATACCTCTCTAAATTAGTTTTAATGGAAGCTATTACCCTCAGTGCGATCGCAGCTGGGGCTACAAGCTTGGCCCAGGACATATATCGGTAATCGGTAATCGGTAATCGGTAATTGTGCTTAATCCTTACTGATCACCTTTACCAACTAACCATTTACTGACAAACCCGACTCTGTCCTGGCTTAAGTGAATAGGCTCACTGCTTATCTTGGGTGACCAATCGTTTGATGAAACTTAACCAAACGTTGCATTTGTTTAATAATTATGAGTGAATACTTCACTTATTGCAACATTTTAAAGAGTTTTGTTCATTAAACTTTACATTAAGCCCTTTCTAAGTATATTTACTTAGATTTTTAGAGCTAAAGACCACCAGGTAATTTAGAAAAGTTTACAGTTATCTCAGATTTTTGAGGAAAGCTATGGAAATTCGACGGATTGCTGAAGTTTTGCGCAATGGTCAACCAGATCAGTCTTTGACCATTCAAGGCTGGGTACGGACAAAACGAGAATTAAAGGACTTTGCCTTTATGGAAGTCAACGATGGCTCCTCCATGGCAAATTTACAGGTAGTGCTCAATCCAGACTTGTCAGATTATGAGACTATCCTGAAACGGCTTAATACTGGCTCATCAGTAGAAGTCACTGGTATACTAGTAGAATCTCTTGGCAAGGGACAGCGCATTGAAGTAAAAGCATCATCGGTGACAGTATATGGGGAAGCAGATGCCAATTATCCCCTACAGAAGAAACGGCACTCCTTTGAATTTTTGCGCACCATTAGCCATTTGCGATCGCGTACCAATACCCTAGGTGCAGTGTTCCGAGTTCGGAATGCCTGTTCCAATGCCATTCATCAGTTTTTCCAAGAACGAGGCTTCTTGTGGGTTCATACCCCAATTATCACCGCTAGTGACTGTGAAGGAGCGGGGGAGTTGTTCAGTGTCACTAACCTAGACTTAAAGAACATTCCCAAAACCGATAATCAAGCAGTCGATTACACTCAAGACTTTTTTGGACGACCCACTTACCTGACCGTCAGTGGTCAATTACAAGCAGAAATTATGTCAATGGCGTTTCGGGATGTGTACACCTTTGGTCCTACATTCCGAGCCGAGAATTCTAATACCTCTCGACATCTAGCAGAATTTTGGATGGTCGAGCCTGAGATGGCATTCTGCGATTTGAAGGGGGATATGGATTTAGCAGAAGCCTTTCTCAAGCATGTATTTAAGTCAGTATTGGAAAACTGTCCAGAAGATCTGGAATTTTTCAACAAGCGGATAGATAACAATGTTCTCGCTACTGCTGATAATATTATCAATAATCAGTTTGAGCGGATTACTTATACAGATGCGATCGCATTACTGGAGAAAACGGATCGTAAGTTTGAGTATGCGGTCAGTTGGGGTGTAGATTTGCAGTCAGAACACGAACGGTATCTAGCCGAAGAGTTGTTTAAAAAGCCCGTCATTGTCACGGATTATCCAGTAGAGATTAAAGCCTTTTATATGCGCTTAAACGACGACGAAAAGACTGTAGCAGCAATGGATGTGCTTGCGCCTAGGATTGGGGAGATTATCGGTGGTGCTCAGCGGGAAGAACGGCTGGATATATTAGAGAAGCGAATTCAGAATCAGGGGATGAATCCAGAAGATTTATGGTGGTATTTGGATTTGCGACGTTATGGTACAGTGCCCCATGCTGGATTTGGTTTAGGATTTGAGCGATTGGTGCAATTTATGACTGGTATGGCAAATATTCGGGATGTAATTCCGTTTCCCAGAACTCCTTTAAGTGCAGAGTTCTAAAAATCAAAACTATGGTTGGTTCTGCCCACAGCCGCCAAAGATGGGTAGTGGTAAAGATGTCGTGGTTTGGCTACGGTCTGGTAAAGGTAACGGAAGCTAAAATCACGAATTGTTTACCACTACCCAAAACTAGATTGACACAGTACTAGCTAAGTGCAGCATGGCTACGGTCATAGGTAGAGCGGAAACTAGGATGGGGTTTGCCTTGGATAGTACCCCAGTAGTCAGAATCTAAGCTATCTAGTCCTACTTCGGAAGCAACGCGACCGAGCATAGATTGCTGACGATTTTTGATCATGTGATGGTGATTCATCATCAGAGCCCTAGCTTTTTCTTGAGTAGACATTTTCCTTTCTCCGATTGCTTATATAAGATTGTTATGGAATTAACTTCCCTTACATTTATAACTATAGCAGTTATTCTGTATCAAAAACTACAAAATTACTTTTAGTTACAAATCTTAATGAACTAGCAACTATCACGACTTTCCTTTAAAATATCCCAGAGCCACTGCTCTACGCGATCGCCCATGGCCTGATTAGAGTATTTAACTTCGAGGAGGCGACGGCATTCACGGCGGTCAATTCTATCCAAATTTCCCAAGGCTTCTACCAAGCCTTCCACAGAATCGAGTTCTACCAAAAAGCCATTTTTACCATCTTCGATAATTTCTGCTGATCCACCACGGTCATAGGAAATGACTGGCACTCCACAAGCGAGGGCTTCCATTGCCACAGTACTAAATGCTTCCACCCAATGAGGCGTCATCAGTAAGGCTCGACACTGGCGCAAGTGTTTTTGGAGTTGATCAGTTGGGAGAAAACCCAGGTATTCTATAGGGGCATTGGGGTAATCGTTGAGAATCTGCTGCCAATAGGGTTGATTTTGTATAAGACCCATAATTTTTAGTGGCTTAGCCGTTATATCTGATGCTGCCACTGCATCTTCTAAGCCTTTTTCTGGAGAAATTCGACCCACCCAGCCGAGCCAGGGTGAGGGAGAGTCACAACAGGAATACACAGACAAATCAATGCCATTGCCCAAACAACGACAGCGATTCTTGAATGAAAATGTTGCCCCTTGAGCCATTGAATGAACCCCAATTGTGCCAGGGAAATTAATGGCAACTTGTTCGATGATCTGATCCATCCCCTCGGTTAATGAACCCATACTCACTAGGTGAGCAATGGGACGAGTGAAAAAGGGGGTTAGGTAAAACGGTAACCAGTCGTAGGCAAAGTTCACAATCAAGTCATAGTCAGTTTGAACTTGCCGCCCATAGTCCCACATATTAGCCAATACCGAGGATGGGGGGATGATAGTAGGAGTCTCTCTTGTTTGAGTTTGAATACTAGTTTGCAGAACACCATCAATTTCTACCAGAGGCATTCCCCAAGCTGTAGATCCTTTAGTTGCCACAATTGTGATCCTGTGACCCCGATTAATCAATTCCGTAGCAATGTTACGTAAAGTCAACTCAACGCCACCACCTAAGCCTGAACCCAACGGACCAACTGGGGTGGAAATTAATAGCAATTTCAGGGAATTTAATTGGCTCATTAATTGAAAATTAACCCTGGCAATTTGATAATTAAAACTATAATGATAAACTTATAATTAATCAAATTTAACTTCAAAATATTTATGATTTTAAACTTAAAGCACGGTAAGTAAAGCTGAGTAAACTTTTATTCTATGCTATTCCATTTTAACGGTTTACACTTCCCTATCATAGCACGGTAAGTAAAGGTTACTAAACTTTTATTACCTGTTATGAATTTCCCTAACTAGTCGCTATTATCTTGGTAATGGTTTGAATTATTTTCTGATGAATTCAGGTAATTTTGTGCTGGTGGCAAACTATCCAGTTTAGTGGAAGGGCGCATTTTATTAAACTGATCGATTGCCCATTTTGCCGTTTCTCGCACTTCGGAATCCGGGTCATCGGTAGCGTGACGCAACATCTGCAAGACTTGGTTTAGTAATTCATAAATTCGCGTTGCATCCCGAATCGCATTTTTCCGGACTTGGGGGTTGTCATCCTGCAAAGAAATGGCTAGGGCTTTGTTAATCGGTTTGAGAGTTTTGGTGCTAATTTGGGATAAGGCTTCCAAAATCAAACCACGCTGCTTAGAATCAGAATCTAGCATTAAGTCCACTAGGGGCTTTACTGCCCTGGAATCCCCCTTTTGGGCTAATTCCCAGATAGCTTGTTGTCGCTTTTTTGGATCTGGGTCTTCTA
The DNA here is from genome assembly GCF_010672095.1 of Moorena sp. SIO3I6. NCBI lineage: Bacteria > Bacillati > Cyanobacteriota > Cyanophyceae > Coleofasciculales > Coleofasciculaceae > Moorena > Moorena sp. SIO3I6. Next base: position 144,521 of record NZ_JAAHHU010000001.1, read on the forward strand.
ATTCTCTGATTAATTCCTCAACAATACTAAATTTAGTCAGGCGAGTGGTCTTTTTGACATGTAAGGAATCAGCTAAAGACTGAGGTTGAGGATTGCTAGAATTGGCAACCTCATAACTAGCGCTATGGTTATAACCGCTCTGAGGATGGTGGTTTTGGGAGTCAGTTGACACTTGGACTTTGAGGTTATTGACTGTAGTATCTTGTTTAGCTTGGTTTTCTGTGGAGGACGCTAATGGTGAGTCTACGGGTCGTTTTGGTTTAGTCAGCCACTTGAATAGGAAAAAACCGCCACCAGCCATGATGATGGCTGGGATGATCAACCATGATGACGGGCTCTTTTCCTGGGTCGAAGGTTCGGTAGTAGTCGATTCTGCAGTAGTCGATTCGGCTGCCACTAATTGACCTGAGTTTGGAGCTGAACTCGTGCTGGTGGTTGTGGTCTTAGCAGCGTAGGCTTGCTCCAATTCCTTCCTAGTAACAGAATCAACAACACCCAGTTTTCTCAATCCAACGGATTCTTGGAATAAAGCGACTGCTTTCTCTGTATCTTCACCATAAACACCATCTTCAAGCCCATCGTAGAAGCCAAGATGCTTTAGCTTGGCTTGCACAAGAGCCACCTCTTTGCCCCGACTCCCTTTGAGCAGAATTGGTTGGTCAGTTTCTGTGGCAGAAGTGGGAGATTGAGCGATTAGCAATGGGTCAGGGAGGTTGTTGGGTGAAAATGCGTTCGCGAAGCGGTTCCTAAGGAACATCGCTTTTTCTAATTTCACCGCTTGGCTGGGTGCTGGGAACCAGCCTAGGCAGTTCAAACAGGTAGCTACAAGTATGATAGACCAATGGCGAGTCATAAAATTCTACAGGACTCGAATGTGAACGCCAATTCTAGCTTACGCACTTAACACACAACGCTAAATCCCATGTGCTTTACTCGTTCGAGCAACATAATTTTGGCTCGATTAATCTCAATTGTATCAAATCGGCTTCACTGCTGGGTTTATGCTAGCTTAGCACTACCTTCTTCAGACGATCTCAGTTGTTGTTTCCACTGCCAGTTTTCCCCTTTGGCTAGCCGCTGTTGTTTGCGAGCCTTGCTTTGATCCGAGTGGCTATTTGTTCCCGCTGATTGACTAGATAAACGCTAAGCAATGTCACGCACACACCAGTCCACTGTAGGGAACTGAGTACCTCAGACAACACTAAATTCCCAAATAGCAGGGCAAATACTGGTGTCAGAAAGGTTAAGCTACACAGACTAGTGAGATTACCCTTGGAGGCAAAGTAGAAGAATATACCGTATGCGATCGCACTCCCGAAAACAGTGGAGTAAGCTAATGCGATCCAGCCAACTCCATCAATATTCACCCATTGCTGGGATTCTATGACACTAGAGAGGGCAAATAACGGTAATCCTCCTAGGATCATGTGCCAACCAACCGCAGCAACTGGGTCAGCATAGCGGCTGATAATGGGAACCATTACTGTTCCTACTGCCATGGAAAGGGATGCTAACAGCATCAGCCACTCTCCATGATCAAACAGCTGTTCCCAGCTTAATTCTATAGCTTGAGCGTTGCCAGTAAAAAGGCTGAGAATCCATTGATCGGGCAAGCCAATCAAGCTGATTCCTACTATACCAAATCCTAGTCCTAACCAACCCCACAGTCCAATAAGTTCACCAAAGAGCAATGCTGATAGCAGGGCGACCACTAGGGGTTGACTATCAATCATGACCGAACCCAAACCCGCACCAGTGCTAACCAATCCCTGGGCTAGGAAACCCTGAAACATTGCCCCATCCACTAAGGCAAATAAGCTAATCCACAGCCAGGCTAGCCAACCTTTCGGCTGGGGGCGACCCATCACAGTTGCTGCTCCTAATACTAAAACTCCTGCTGGTACTAACCGCACCCCAGCCATAAACATAGGGGTTGTGTTGGGGATCACCCCTTTCATTGCTACCATAGCTGTACCCCATAGAAAAAAGGGGGAAATCAGCAGTAGTGAACCTAGTAGTGACCTTGGTGACAGTATTGTGTTGGCTTTTAGTTGCATAATCCTGATTTATGGTGAAGAACAAAAATAACCGACACTCAAGCAGCTGTCAGAAATTTGATTTAGATATTGACTTTAGATATTGACTGGGCTCAAAATCAGGGGGGCTCAGGAGTACAGGAGTGAGTTGTGGAATTTTCGAGCTTACTCAACAACATACAATTTAAATGGGCGACAGCTTAAACCAGCTTTTCATATTTGTTTATTTGTTTATTTATTTATTTTGAGCACCTTAGTAGCTAACCGTTTTATAAAATGATGCAAACTAGAAATACAAGCTCCAGTAATCAGTTAAATCTACACTAGATACTCACAATCACCTATGCCTTGGCCGTTTAAACGCAAATCTCTCAAACAAATTGCTCGAATTGAAATCACGGGGGCGATCGCTGGTGGTACCCGTAAACGGGTCCTCGAAGCCCTAAAAACTGTTGAAGAAAAGAAATTTCCGGTCTTACTATTACGGATTGACAGTCCTGGTGGTACAGTCGGGGATTCTCAGGAAATCTATAGCGCCTTGGTGAAGTTGCGAGAAAAGGTGAAGATTGTAGCTAGCTTTGGCAATATCTCCGCATCCGGGGGTGTTTACATTGGCATGGGAGCGGAACATATAGTAGCGAACCCTGGTACAATCACTGGAAGTATTGGTGTGATTCTGCGGGGAAACAATATAGAGCGCTTGTTGGATAAAATCGGTGTTTCCTTTAAAGTCATTAAGTCAGGTCCGTACAAAGATATCTTGGCGTTTGACCGGGAACTGACTGAGCCTGAAAAAACTATTCTTCAAGAGTTGATCGATACCAGTTATCAACAGTTTGTACAAACTGTTGCCCAGAGTCGCAAGCTAGATGTAGATGTGGTAAAAAGTTTTGCTGATGGTAGGATTTTTACTGGTGAGCAAGCACATAACTTGGGGGTGGTTGATCGCCTGGGAACTGAAGAAGATGCCCGTTGCTGGGCAGCGGAATTGGTGGGTCTTGACCCAGAGAAAACCAAGTCTTTCACCATCGAAGAACCCAAACCATTGTTGAGTCGCTTGCTACCGGGTAACCTTATTCGCAATAGATCTCAGATATCTGTTGGTATAGATTGGTTAGAGTTTGAACTATCAACTAGCGGTCAGCCCCTATGGTTGTACCGACCATAAGATAACATGGAGATTTGAGATTTAACAAGAGTCTAAAATCTCAAATCTCCCAGGGAAATTTGGAGGATATTACCTTGCACTGGAGAGTTAGAGCAATTCGAGGGGCAACAACTGCCTCAGAAAATACAGTAGCAGCGATTCGAGAAGCAGTGATGGAACTGCTAGATGAACTCGAAGCTCATAATCAAATCGACCATCAAGAAATTATTAGTGCCATTTTCACCACGACCCGTGATTTGGATGCTAAATTTCCAGCTGCGATCGCACGAGAACGTCCGAATTGGGATCATGTTCCTTTACTTGATGTGCAACAGATGCATGTCGAGGGCAGCCTAGAGCGTTGTATCCGGTGTTTAATCCACATCAACACTCCTGTTTCTCAACTTGAAATTTCTCATCCCTATTTACGTCAGGCCAAAAATTTAAGGCCTGATTGGACCTTAGCTCAAGTCAGCCGTTAGTTGTCAGGTTATTTATACTAACAATGGGGCTTAACCCTACCAATTAGCCAGCGGTCAGTTCAAGTTGTTATTAGTCATTAGTCAAAATAAAATTGTTAATGGTCAATGGTCAATGGTTAATTAACAATTAATTAAAAATTAACAATTAACAATTAAAATGAAGACAATTTTATTGAGTCAAATGTATCAATGGTCAACCATCAATGGTCAACCATTAACAAAAAAAATTTCAGCTTGATTCGGTTTGTCTATTAGATGATTTGCGGTGGAAACGAATTCCTAAAAAGATGTCGTATACAAAGTTCCAAAAACTCTTTCGAGCCAGAAGTCCTAGAGATTGATCACAACCTTTTTCATCTAAAAGGGGTTTAACAGCACGGTAGGCGGGCTGATACTTGTACCAGGGTATGGTCGGCCACAGGTGATGAATTAGATGATAATTTTGTCCCATAATTAGCAGGTTTATGATGGGACTGGGGTAAACTCTAGCATTTTTCCAGCGATCACGTTCTTTGAATGGACGATGGGGCAAATAATCAAAGAACAATCCTAGCGCTATACCTACAACTAATGCTGGCACAAACCAATAGTTCATGATGTAGTCTAAAAAGCCATATTGACAACCAAGATATATGATGATGGCGATGAATAGACGGCTAAAAAACCACTCCCAGAGCTCATACTTACGCCACAAACGGCGCTTGAAAAAAAATATTTCGTGATAAAAAAAGCGAACTGCAATTAACCACAGCGGACCACCAGTGGAAACAAAATGATCGGGATCATTTTCGGGATCGTTAACATTGGCATGATGCTGCATATGAACCCGCGTGAACACTGGGAAGGTAAAACCTAACATCAGGGCGCTACCATGACCCATCAGGGCATTGACGTAACGGTTTTTGTGGGCAACATGGTGAGAGGCATCGTGAATGACTGTTCCTACCATGTGTAAGGCAAGGACATTAATGCTAAAGCAGCAAGCGTTAGGCAAATCCCAAAGCCAGTAACCACTGGTGGAACAGACCACCAAGATGATCGCCGCCACAAACATGAGTAACGTTAAGTTAAACTTATCCGGGGCACCCAGGAACTCCTTGGGCACTGTCAGCGGCTTGATGGCCTCCGACATACTTGTTTTTTCTCCTTTCTACTGTCTTTTGGTAGTATAAGGTACAATGGCTCAATTATAAAGATTTGTTAAGATTAGAGCTTCTAATCAGAAACTAGAGTCAATTTCAGGAAAATCACTCTCGTCACGAGGGGAGTCACCCCCTCAGACCGTAAGGAGAGGGGAGCCTTGTCTTGATGCAGCCCCTCCTCACTCGCGCTTTGCATTAATAAAGGTCGTTGGTTAAAAGAAGTAGCTCGGTTACTCAAAATAATCCGGTCAATCCTATGGGTGGTTTTCAGAGCTACCTTCAAAGCCAGACAGACTTCCTTTCGACTCGCCACACAGATAAACGTCCTGTGAAGCTCCCTCGTTGAGTTCCGCTTCAATCAGGTTAACCACTACCCCTGCCAACTTCTGAGAGTTGCTTAAATCATCCGTTGGGATCGCCAAACAACGGACATCAAAAGCAGTTTCTCAATGTTGAGTCTGTACTGCCAACAGCTCACCCTTTCGAACCATCCCTGGTAAATAAACAAATAGTAAATAATCACCGATTAGACTGTCCCGGAGTCAAGAAACACTGACAACTCTTAACTTTTGGCATTGTTGACTTTGAATATGAAGTAGAAGTAAGAAGGGAAGCAGGTCAAAGTTGCAGAACATATGAACTATTTACTATCAGAGTAAGCTAAAACACATGAGGGGGCTATAGCTTTAGTACAAATTCTCTGCATAAGTGACATGCTCCCAGTAGTAAATGGGAAGTAGGAAATGGCAACTAGGAAATAGGAACTAGGAAATTGGTAGTTTAAATTAGTAAGCTATCAGCTATCAGCTATCAGCTATCAGCTATCAGCTATCAGCTATCAGCGAACAGCGATTAGCGCTACAGATGGTGCTACTTGAGGTGCTTTTGAATAAAATAAGCTGACGGCACCTCAAGTAGCGTGAGCTTTTAGCTCACGGCTGACGGCTGAATGCTTACATAAATTATGGTTATGGATCAAGTTTTTATTCAACCATAAGTGAGCCACAAACAAGCAGATTTTATCCTTTATCCTTCATACTTGATACTTGATACTTTATCCTTGATACCCTGTAGTAACCTAGCAATTTAATCCCGGCAGGTCTTAGAGGATGTCTGAAAAGTGATTGACTACGCTAAACGTCTAAGCATAATCCGAATCATGGCAACTCGAATCATGGTTTCAGAAGTTGCTGGTAGAACTTCATAATCTTTGCTGAGACGACGACACCAGTTGAAAAAAGAAGAGAAGAAATCGCTGTTAATATTACTAAAGCTTACCAAGACTATCAACAAGGTAACATTTTTCGGGGTACAGTTGATGATGTGATAGCTGAATTAAACGATTGATTCAGGAATAGCGGCAACTAAAATAGAGATAAACAAAGCAACTTGTAGACACCCTCATGAATTCAAAAACCAGCTTGATCGCTCGCATTACTCAAACCCCTGGTCAGTGTGGTGGTCGTCCCTGCATTCGAGGGATGCGAATTCGAGTTACCGATATTTTAGAAATGTTGGCTGAAAATGTTAGTGTTACTGAAATTTTAGAAGATTTCCCTGATTTGGAACTGGCAGATATTCAAGGTTGTTTGCTTTTTGCTGCACGACGCAATTAGCAGCGAGCCTTTGGGTGGTGCGTTACGGAGCGGGCTGTTGCAGTCGCTACGAAGTTTAACATGAGGGCAAGCCCGCTCCTAACACACCCTACTGGCGTGGCAAGCTTAATTTGATGCATTAGAAACAGATGGGGGAGTGTGGGGCGGGGGCGCGGGGAGTGTGGGGCGGGGGCGCGGGGAGTGTGGGAAGA